>CALGOD010000107.1 GCA_937957845.1 uncultured Nocardiopsis sp. | reverse complement strand
CGTCCACCATGTCGGCCTTGTTCAGGGCCACCACGATGTAGGGCACGCCGACCTGGCGGGCCAGGAGCACGTGCTCCTTGGTCTGCGGCATCGGGCCGTCGGTCGCGGCCACGACCAGGATGGCGCCGTCCATCTGCGCCGCACCCGTGATCATGTTCTTCACGTAGTCGGCGTGACCCGGGCAGTCGACGTGGGCGTAGTGACGCTGGTCGGTCTGGTACTCGATGTGCGAGACCGAGATCGTGACACCGCGCTCGCGCTCCTCGGGAGCGTTGTCGATCTCCTCGAACGGCGTGAACGGGTTCAGGTCGGGGAACGTGTCGTGCAGCACCTTGCTGATGGCAGCGGTCAGCGTGGTCTTGCCGTGGTCGATGTGACCGATGGTGCCGATGTTTACGTGCGGCTTAGTCCGCTCGAACTTTTCCTTCGCCACTGGAAGTCTCCTAGACGTACAGAGCTATCTGGTCCACCCCCGGCACGAGGCCGAAGGTCGGATGGGTTACGTGCCCGCGGCTGTTACTCTCCGCGGACCTTCGCCACAATTTCTTGGGCGACAGCGGACGGAACCTCCGCGTAGGAGTCGAACACCATCGAGTAGTTGGCTCGACCCTGCGTACGGCTGCGCAGGTCACCCACGTAGCCGAACATTTCGGAGAGGGGCACCAGGGCCCTGACGAGCCGGACACCGGAACGGTCGTCCATGGACTGGATCTGTCCACGACGGGAGTTCAGGTCGCCGACGACGTCACCCATGTACTCCTCAGGGGTGGTGACCTCCACTGCCATGACCGGCTCCAGGAGAGTCGGCTTGGCCAGCCTGACGGCCTCCTTGAAGGCCATCGAACCGGCGGTCTTGAACGCCATCTCGGAGGAGTCGACCTCGTGGTACTGGCCGTCCAGCAGCGTCACCTTGACACCGACGAGCGGGTAGTGCGCGAGCACACCCAGCTCGGCGGCCTCCTGGCAACCGGCGTCGACGGACGGAATGTACTCACGCGGGATACGGCCACCGGTGACGGCGTTGACGAACTCGTAGCCCGTGGCGTCGCCGCTCTCGGCCACGAGGGGCTCGACGTCGATCTTGACCTTGGCGAACTGACCCGACCCACCGGTCTGCTTCTTGTGGGTGTAGGTGTGCCCCTCGACCTTCTTGCGAATGGTCTCGCGGTAGGCCACCTGGGGCTTGCCGATGTTCGCCTCGACCTTGAAGTCGTCGCGCATGCGGTTGACGAGGACCTCGAGGTGCAGCTCGCCCATACCGGAGATCACGGTCTGGCCGGTCTCCTCGTCCGTGGCGACCTGGAACGAGGGGTCCTCGTCCGCCAGGCGCTGGATCGCGACGCCCAGCTTCTCCTGGTCGCTCTTGGTCTTGGGCTCGATGGCCACCTCGATGACCGGCGCGGGGAAGCTCATGGACTCCAGGACGATCGGGTTCGCCTGGTCGCACAGGGTCTCACCGGTCGTGGTGTCCTTCAGGCCCATGACGGCGACGATGTCGCCCGCACCGACCTCGGAGATCTCCTCGCGCTTGTTGGAGTGCATCCGGTAGATCTTGCCGATGCGCTCCCGGCGGCCCTTCAGGCTGTTCAGCACCTGGGTGCCGGACGTCATGACGCCCGAGTAGACGCGCACGTAGCTGAGCTTGCCCAGGTGCGGGTCGCTGGCGATCTTGAAGACCAGCGCGGAGAAGGGCTCCTCCGTGCTCGGCTTACGCGTGAGCGTGACCTCTTCGCTCTCGTCCTTGGGGTCGTGGCCCTCGATCGCCTCCACGTCGGCAGGCGAGGGGAGGTAGGCGACGATCGCGTCGAGCAGGGGCTGGACGCCCTTGTTCTTGAACGCGGTGCCGCAGACCACGGGGACCGCGGTGCCGGCGACGGTGGCGCGACGGATCGCGGAGACGAGCAGCTCCTCGTCGGGCTCCTTGCCCTCGAGGTAGAGCTCCATGACCTCGTCGTCGGCGTCGGCCAGGGTCTCCAGGAAGAAGTCCCGGGCCTCACGGGCGGCGTCGATGTGGGTCTCGGGGATGTCGACGGTGTCGTACATCTCGCCGAGCGCGGCCTCCTCGCTCCAGAGGTAGGCCTTCATCTTCACGAGGTCGATGACGCCACGGAAGTCGCTCTCGGCGCCGATCGGCAGCTGGATCGGCATGGCGTTGGCGCCGAGGCGCTCACGGAACATGTCGACACAGCGCTGGAACTCCGCGCCGATCTTGTCCATCTTGTTGACGAAGCAGATCCGCGGGACGTTGTAGCGGTCGGCCTGTCGCCAGACCTGCTCGGACTGAGGCTCGACACCTTCCTTGGCGTCGAAGACGGCCACCGCACCGTCGAGGACGCGCAGGGAACGCTCGACCTCGACGGTGAAGTCGACGTGGCCGGGCGTGTCGATGATGTTGATGGTGGTGTCGTTCCACCGAGTGGTGATGGCGGCCGAGGTAATGGTGATACCCCGCTCCTGCTCCTCCTTCATCCAGTCCATCGTCGAGGCGCCGTCATGCGTCTCGCCGACTTTGTGGTTGACACCGGTGTAGTAGAGGATCCGCTCGGTGGTGGTGGTCTTGCCCGCGTCGATGTGGGCCATGATGCCGATGTTGCGGACCTTGGCCAGGTCCAGCAAAGTCTTAGCCATGAGGCTTGTCCCTCGGTCTGTTCCGATCCGCTGCTTTACCAGCGGTAGTGCGCGAAGGCCTTGTTCGACTCGGCCATCTTGTGCGTGTCCTCACGCTTCTTGACGGCCGCGCCGAGACCATTGCTGGCGTCGACCAGCTCGTTCATCAGGCGCTCGGTCATGCTCTTCTCACGACGCTGACGCGCGTAGGAGACCAGCCAGCGCAGGGCCAGCGTGGTGGACCGGGAGGCGCGGACCTCGACCGGCACCTGGTAGGTCGCACCACCGACGCGGCGGCTGCGGACCTCGAGCGCGGGCTTGACGTTGTCCAGGGCCCGCTTGAGAACGACGAGCGGATCCTGGCCGGTCTTCTCGCGAGCGCCCTCCAGGGCGTCGTAGACGACGCTCTGGGCGAGGGAACGCTTGCCGTCGACCAGCACCTTGTTGATCAGTGCGGTGACGAGCGGCGAGCCGTGGACCGGGTCGGTGATGAGCTGGCGCTTCGGCGCCGGGCCCTTGCGCGGCATGCTTACTTCTCCTTCTTGGCGCCGTAGTGGCTACGTGCCTGCTTGCGGCCCCGGACACCCTGGGTGTCGAGCGAACCGCGAACGATGCGGTAACGGACACCCGGCAGGTCCTTCACACGGCCACCGCGAACGAGCACGATGCTGTGCTCCTGCAGGTTGTGGCCGATGCCGGGGATGTAGGCCGTGACCTCGATGCCGCTGCTCAGCTTGACGCGAGCGACCTTACGCAGAGCGGAGTTCGGCTTCTTCGGCGTGGTGGTGTAGACACGCGTGCAAACACCACGACGCTGCGGACTCCCCTTCAGCGCCGGGGTCTTGTTCTTTGCGACCTTGTCCTGTCGGCCCTTACGGACCAGCTGCTGAATGGTGGGCACCGCGTCTCCGTCTTCCTCGTGACCTACGCCGGTTCTCGTAGCCGATATCGCTATTGACCTGCTGCTTTTCCCAAGTTCCTCCGGCCCCCGCTGTCGGGCGTGTCGCGCTCGTTCCCGAGCATGGGGAAAGGCTATGACGCACAGCCGGGCAACCGGTTATGGGAGGGGGTTCACATGCACCGCGCGCCGTGGGTCCTCACCTGGCGGGACCCGGCGCCGCACTCGATACGTGCGACCCATCGACTCACAGGCACAATCACACAGGTTACCGCTTGCCATCAGGGTGGTCAAAACGGTGTGCGACACGACGGAAACCATGGAACTGGTTCTCGCGCAGCCGTGGGTCGACTACCAGTCTACGCGGTTCTGGAGCCGTTTCGTCCCCGGTTCTCGCGTGGATCGTCGAGAAGAAACGGCCGCCTCCCCTGACGAACATTGTCGCGGGGAGGCGGCCGCGGCACTACAGGATCAGCCAAAGGGCGACGGAGATCACTGTCACCAGGATGCCGATCACGGCGAAGACCGTGCCGACGGTGATCAGGCCGAGGCCGTCGAGCTGACCGTTGGATCCACGGATGGCCCTCTTGGCCTTGGGTCCGGTGACCAGCAGTGTCAGCAGGGCGAAGACCAGACCGAGCCCCGGTATCAGCGAGGCCACACCCGACCACAGGGTGACGAGTGCGCCCCTTTCGGTGTCGGCCAGGAAGTCGATGCTGTCGTAACCGGGATAAGGATCACCCGCCTCGCCGCCGAGGGGACGGTCGTCGAAACCGGGGAAGTCGTCGGCGATGGGGTCCCTGCGCCGCCTCCTCACCGGTGTCTCGGGCATACCGTAGTCCGCCGGCGTGAAGCCGTCGTCGTACTCGCGGTCCTCCGTGTCCTCCTCGGGGCCGGCCGTCGCCCGCCCGTCGTCCTCCCGGTCGTGGTCGTACCCCGGGGCGTCGGTCTCGGGGCTTCCTCCGTCGTCCGGCGCCTGGGCGGCACCGTCCGCGTTCTCACCCCTGGAACGTGCGCGATCCTGCATGGCGGCGATCGCGCCCAGGGGATCGTCGGAGGCGGGGACGGCGGCGGAGAGCTCGCCGGTGTCGGGGCCTCCCCACTCCGCCTCGGTGGGCTTGCCGGTGGCGGCGTCCCTGCGCCGTTCCTCGGCCTCACGGACCACGTCCGGCAACCGGCGGTCGTTGCGGTCGAAAGCCCAGGTGTTCCCTGTGCCCCCACCCGCGCCGCCGGTCCACGGTTCGCCGGTTGCCGTGTCGGCCCGGACGTCGCC
>CALGOD010000106.1 GCA_937957845.1 uncultured Nocardiopsis sp. | reverse complement strand
GAGGGAGAGTGGAGCGGGATGTCACGGGTGTCCTTCTCTTCACGGAGAAGCGCGGTTCGGGGCGCTCGGACCGAAGAGGGTCGTCGATCCTTCTCTCCTTCCAACGGGCATCACCATCGTGTACCGAGGGTGACCTTCCTTTAAGATGGGCCAGGTCGGCCGGATGGAGTTGTCTTGTTGGTGTACCTCTCATCTTGTTGGTACAAGCTAGGTGGACAATCTAGATACCCCCGCGAGGACTGATCCATGCGGCCAGAAAGCAGATATCGGCAGATCGCTCGCGTCCTGCGACGCGAGATCCAGGAAGGGGAGCTGCCCCGGGGCGGACGACTTCCGTCGGAGAAGCAGATGGAGGAGCGTTTCGACGCCTCCCGTAACACGATCCGGCTGGCACTGGGCATGCTCCGCAACCAGGGTCTGATCGTCAGCCGCCCCGGCCGCGGCCACTTCGTCCAGGACGTCGTTCCGGACACCTTCCACGCCAACCGCAGTGGTCCCGACGGTCTCAACGAGTCCGGTATGACGGGACAGAACCTCGAAGAGCTCCAACTCCTCAGCGCCACCCCCGATATCGCCAGCCGCCTGCGCGTCCCCGAGGGCGCCATGACCGTCGTCCGCCGTATGTACCGGTTCTCCGGCGAGATCTCGTCCTCCGTCAGCGCCGCCTACTATCCGATGGATCTGATCCAGGACACCCCGCTCATGCTGCCCCAGGACGTCGAGAGCGCCTTGGCGATACTGGCCGAGTACGGGCAGCGCCAGGTCGGTTTCGTCGATGAGGTGCAGACCCGTATGCCCGGCCCCCAGGAGGCCGACCACCTCGAACTCCCGCCCGGGGTGCCGGTGCTGGTCGTTCACCGGACCGACCTGTCCGAGGAGCGCCCGATCCGGCTGGTGCACACGGTCTACGCCGGCCACAGCATCCGCTATCAGTACGAACACGGCGACATGAGCGCCTACCACCGGGACTGAGACGAACATGAGCACGTCGAGGAAGACGGTCGTCGCCGACCATCTGCGTGAGGCGCTGACCCGAGGAGACTACAAACCGGGTGAGCGGTTGCCGGGGGAGGAGGAGCTCGCCGAGCGGCTCGACGTCTCCCGCGCCACCGCCCGCCTGGGGATGCGCATCCTCCAGGACGAGGGCCGCATCGCCATCCGCGCCGGACGGGGGGCCTACGTCGCCGACCACCGTCCCATCGTCCACCTGGCCACCCCCGTCAAGGGCGGCGGCGACTCCGAGCGCTTCGAGGCGGGTTACCAGCCCCACCTGCGCGAGGCCGGATACGACCAGGTGCAGGAGAAGATCAAGGTCAGCCTGGACACCATGAGGCCGAAGGTGGCCAAACGGCTGCGCCACCGGGTGGAGGGCGGCGGACCGCGCGGTGACCTGGTCGTCGTGCGCTCCTGTGACCGCTTCGTGGAGGGAGGTCTGTGGCAGTCCCAGGTCACCTACTTCCCGTACGACATCGCCGGTAACACCCCGCTGATGTCGCCCGAGCGCCTGGAGGAGGGGGTGACCGCACTCCTGCGCTCGTTGGGCCACAGGGAGGAGTGGAACTGGGACATCGTCGGTGCCCGCATGCCCTCCTCGGACGAGGCCGAGGCCTTCGGGCTGGGGCCGGGCATCCCGCTGCTGGTCCAGGAACGGGTGGTCTACGACGGGGAGCGCCCACTGCGGTTCACCGAGACGATCATGCCCGCCAACCGACATCAGCTGCTCTACTCCGGGGGAGAGGCCCCCGAGGAACTGTTGGTCCTGGCCTCGGACGTCAACATCTTCGAACGCTGAACGAGGCCGGCGCCGGAGCGGACCTTTGCGCGACCGGACCGGTCCCTCAGCCGGATCGTCGCAGGTAGCGGTCCACCACCAGCGGCCCCAACTCCCCGCCGTCGGCGTGCAACACCCGCACCCCGCGCCGCCGCTCCACCAGCGCCTGGAAGTCGCGCAGCCGGGGGTCCTCCGCGAGCAGGAAGAAGGTCACCTCGGCACCCTCACGCAGTGCCGCGTCCAGTTCGGTGATGGTCAGCTCCACCGTGCGCGGGGACGGCGGCCAGGAGAACCGCGCGTCGCCGTCCTCTCCCAGGTGGGCGGTGGGTTCACCGTCGGTGACCACCAGCACCTGCGGACGCAGAGCGCTGTACCGGCGCATGTGCGCACGCGCCAGACGCAGGGCGTGGTGCAGATTCGTGCCGGGAACCCGTCGCCAGTCGTGGGAGACCAACGCCCGGGGGGACAGCTCCTGCGCCCGTTCCCCGAAACCGACCAGATGCAGCCTGTCCTCCGGGCGGTGTGTGTCCACCAGGGTGTGCAGGGCCAGCGCGGTCCGGGTGGCGGCCTCGTGCAGGGAACGGGTGACCATGGAGTAGGACAGGTCCACCAGAAGGGACACGGCGGCGGCCTCGGCCGGTTCGGTCTCGGTCACCCGCACGTCCTCGGCACGCAACACCACGTCCCGCTCCTCGGGGCGGAGCCGGCGCAGTGTCGCCTCCCGCACGGTCGCGACCGCGTCCAGGGCCCGATCATCGCCCTCACTCCAGGGAACGGAACCCCCCGTGGCCTCGTCCCCGGGCGCCCCAGCGCCCCGGTGGGCGCCCTCGTGCGCACCACGTCCGCGTCGAGCGGTCTCCACCTCGCGCAACGCCACCTCGCCCAGACGACGCAGCTCACGTGGGCTCAGACCATGGTCCGCCTCGTCCAGCCGGGCCAGGAGCAGCCCGGCCCCGTGACCCAGCAGCCTGTCCAGCAAGAGGCCGAACGCGACGGCGTTCACCTCCCCGAGGGCGTCGCGGTCGCCGGAGACGTACCGGGACAGCACCTTCTCCAGGGTGACGAGCTCGCGTCGGTCCTTGCCGGAGTCCTCGCCCCCGCCCGGCGGGGACGGCTCTCGGGAGAGGGGCGAGGCCTCGACGACCTCGGCGTCGGGAGCGGTGGTGCTCCTCAGGGAGGAGGCCACCAGGGCCAACAGCTCGCGCGCCGCGGTCACCGCCTCCTCCGGCGCGGGGTCGGACTCGGCCAAGGGGTCGGGACCGCCCATGTACTCCCGGTACCGGAACCTCACACGCACCAGCCTCCCCGTTTCGCACACACGCATGACTACTTTCCCGGCTTCCCCGGGCGGTAGACGTGTCGGACGCTAGAAGCGGTAGACGCCCCCGTCGGGGAGCGTGTCCTTGGACAGGCGGCGCTCCAGGTAGAGCCCTTCGAGGGCGAACTCCACCACCGCGGCGGCCAGCCCCGGGGTGGGCGGGCCGTCCTCGGCCTCCGGTGCGGCCCTGTCGATCAGCGCCGCCAGCCCCGGCACGGTGCCCACGCGTCGCAGCAGCTCGGAGGCGCCCACCAGGTCACCGGTCTCCACCGTCGCACCATCCGAGAAGCGGTCACCGAGCGGGGACAGATCCGCGTCCGCGAGACGCCCGCGGAACGTCTCGGCCACCGCCCGACGCAGCAGGGAGTGCAGAACCTCCGCCTCACGACCCTCAGAACCCAACGCGAACTCGACCTTGCCCAGCAGCGGCTCCACCACCGTGGGCAGATCGCACACCCGGGCCACCGGGACACGTTCACCCGCCAGGGCCGACCTGCGCAGCGCCGACGCGGCCACCGTCTCCGCCGCGGCCACGGCGAACCGCACCGAGACGCCCGAACGGGAGTCCACCTTCTTCGAGGAACGCACCAGCCGGGTGAAGCGCGCCACGGCCTCCACCAGATGCGAGGGGACGACCGTGCCCTCCGGCAGGTCCGCCTCCTGCCGGATGAGCGCCGACTCGTCGGCGAGGGTCAACGGGTAGTGCGTGCGCACCTGTGCGCCGAAACGGTCCTTGAGCGGGGTGACGATCCGCCCCCGGCTGGTGTAGTCCTCCGGGTTCGCGCTCGCCACCAGCAGCAGGTCCAGCGGCAGTCGCAGGCTGTATCCGCGCACCTGCAGGTCCCGCTCCTCCAGAACGTCGAACAGCGCCACCTGGACGCGCGCGGCCAGGTCGGGCAGCTCGTTGACACAGAACACGCCGCGGTTCGCCCGTGGGACCAGGCCGTAGTGGATGGTCTCCGGGTCACCCAGGGAGAGCCCCTGCGCCAACCGGGCGGGATCCACATCGCCCACCAGTTCGGCCACCCCGGTGTCGGGTGTGCCCAGTTTCTCGCCGTAACGCAGGTCGCGATGCCGCCAGACCAGGGGCAGGTCGCCGCGCTCCCGCTCCGACCGGCGCACACAGGAGGGACACACCGGAACGTAGGGGTGGTCGTTGACCGGACAACCGGCCACCGAGGGCGACCATTCGTCCAGCAGGGTCGCCAGGGTGCGGATGAGCCGGGTCTTGCCCTGACCGCGTTCACCGAGCAGCACCATGTCGTGCCCGGCCAGCAGGGCCCGCTCCACCTGCGGCAGCACGGTCGATTCGAAGCCGTGCACCCCCGGGAAGCGGGGCTCCCCCGCACCCATCCGCCGCAGCAGGTTCTCCCGTATCTCGGCGGTGACCGTGCGGTGGACGTGCCCGGACTCGCGTAGTTCCGCGAGGGTCCGTGGAAACGACGACGGGGGCTGGGAGGGGAGGAGGGCGCTCACGGGTCGAACCTATCCACAACGATCGAGGACCGTCCGGTGTCCACGGGTTCTTCGAGGTCCGTGATCACAGCGACCACGGTCGGTGTCCGCTTCACCTCGCCCACGGGCCGGCGCCGCTCGCGGCGGACGGCTCCGCCCTCCACCGCGATGCCACGATCCGATCACTTCCGGCCTTCCCACCGCCGAAAACGGTGTCCGTGTCCGTTGGCGGGGGAAGCCCCTGATCGACGGCGTGATGAGAGAATGGGATCCGACGATGGGGTCCCGTGCCGGCTGTGAGAGCCGGTGAAGTCGGAGGTGGCAGCTGGTGGCACGGTTCGGTGATGCACTGATGACGGG
>CALGOD010000105.1 GCA_937957845.1 uncultured Nocardiopsis sp. | reverse complement strand
TGAGGCCACCACCGTGCGTATCCCGAAGGAGGAACACGGGTGTCCCTGTTCATGGTCCTGATCAACCGAACCTGCGAACCCTCCCCGCCTACCCGCGCTGCTCGGTGTGCCGCCATGTGGCCGCCCCCCACGGCTTCGACCCGGGCTCCATGCGCCTGCACCTTTCGGTGAACCAGACCCATGGCCGCGAGACCACCCCGCACGAGTGGATTTGTCCGACCTGCGATTACACCGCGCCGTTGTCCACCGACAACTCCACCCCCGAGACCGGACCACGCCGGTGTCGACGTTGGTACTGCCGCTTCGCCTGGAACGTCCCGCCGATATCACCGCCCCGACCTGCCCGCGGTACTACACCCGCCTCCTGTGAGGAAGCAAGGCCCGCTGTAGCTACTCACCGGTTACTTCGCCCCTCGCCGTAGCTTGGGGAGAACTGGGCCTTCAAAGCCCGTTCGGGTTCGCTTTGATGTTCATGGGTCGGCCCCTGGACATGAAGGTGCCCGGGGTCTACCCCGAAGGCCCGGTGAGGGGTCCGGTCGTCATCGGGGGAGCTGCGGCGAAGACGAGGATCCGCGCTCAGCCATGGACGTCCAGGCCATCGCGGTCCAGTTCCACGCGGATCCGCTCGAGCCATTCCATGCCCAGACGGCGCCCGTCGGGAAATCGGTCTTCGCGGTCCCAACGCCATGTGGTGATCATCGCCAGGACGAGGGTGCGGCATTGGCGCAGCAGGTCCTGGTCGACGCCCCGGTAGTGTGCGCTGATCTCTTCGGGCGCGTGAGCCAGATCGAATTCGACGGGGCCGCGGCAACACGTCTCCAGGTCGATGAAAAGCGGCCCGTTCTTCGTGGGGAGCACGTTTCCCGGGTACGGTTCGCCGTGGAGCAGTTGTTCTGCGCCGCCGTGTTCGCTGATTCTTCTTCTCAAGGTTCGCAGCGTGTCGGTGAGTAGTTCGCGGTCGGTGTCGGTGAGCGCCGGGGTGCGGTCGTGGTCGGCCACGAGCCGTTGGGCCTGTTGGACCCGGTCGGTGAAGTGCGGCGTTGGAACATCGAGCGTGCGCATGCCGGTGTGCAGCCGCTGGAGCGCATCGGCGTAGTCGGCGGGTGGGATCTCCTGGGGTGTCACGGAGGTGTAGTGGGTCCAGAAGGTGATCACGAAGCCTTCGTGCTCATGGACGCGTTGTTCCACACGAGGTTCGAGGAGGGCCACGGGGCAGTCGACTTCGGCGAGTCGCTGGGCGAGCTCGATTTCCAACGGTGCGACGTGATCGTCTGCGGGTGCCACACGGGCCAGGACATCACAGGGCAGCAGGCGCAGAGTGAGCTTGTTGGAGTCTTGGAGGACGATCGCGTCGTGGACGGTCAGGCCGAGTGAGGTGGCCACCGACATGGCCGCGGACGTCGCGCGCGGGAGTTTCGACATCTGCATCGTCCCTTTTCTTCTGGGTGGTGTTCGTGTCTTTCGGGGTGGGGCGCTGTCGCGGCGCGCAAGGAGCAGGGGCACGGCGCGATCAGGCCGGTGGGCCCACCGGGTGAGCGGTGACCGTCAAAGGGGCGGTTCGCGGCGATGGTCGGGGCCTTCACCGGGGTCGGCTTTCCTCTTTACCGCATCGAGGGGCCACCGGTTGCGGCGCGCATTCCATGGGGATCATCGCCCTCGCACCTGAGCGGGCGCACCCGTTTTTTCGGCTTGTGCTTCTTCGTGCCGGGCGCCCACCGACCGGTACCCGTGTCCGTACCAGGTCCGCAAAGCGGCGTCGAACATCGCAGGGACCCGATGGCTTTGCGACCCTTGAGGTGGGCACCGGCGTTCGGACCAGAGGTGAGGCGATGTCCCCGCACGACGACCAGGCACGACGTGATGAGCTGCGAGACCTGCAAGAGCACCCGAGCAGTGTCGGGGAGGTGCTGGCCTTCTTCGACACCCTGCCACCGGTGCGGGTGGAGGAGTTGCCAGGTCTGTGGAAGGGTTCGGGGCTGGAGACCGGGCACCCCTGGGACGGCATGCTCGAGGAGTTCGGTTGGTACGGCAAACGGTTCGACGACGCAGAACGCGCGCACCCGCTGGTCTTTCGTAACGATAGGGGTCTGTTCTGCGTCAATCCTTCCCTGGTGCCCCTGGGTCTGCTCAGACGCACCTCCAACCTCCTGCGCACACCGCCTTTGACGGGCACGGCCCGCCGCTCGCTGCGTCTGCTGCGCACCAGCAGACCCGCGGCACGGCTGCGGATGGTCGAGTACCGCGGCATGGTTTCTGCGACCATGACCTACGACGCGCTCCCCATCAACGACCACTTCCGCAAGGTGGACGCCGCCACACTGATCGGCGTGATGGACATGCGCGGTGACAGCGCCCCCTTCTTCTTCGTGCTGCGCCGGGACAGGCCCATCGCGGCCAAGTCCTGACCGTGCCCGGCACGGCTGCGGCCAAGGATGGGCTCGGCGCTGTGGAGGGGGAAGCGGCCGTGCCGTGTGTGGTGCTTCAGCAGCGCGGACTCTGTCTTCGTGGTGTCGCGTTCGCTCGTTCTGGGGTCCTGTTCGTCGTCGAGGAGGTTTTGTGATCGACGAGTTCGGCCATGGTCACCAACCGGCGCTCATGGCCGGAGTCTTCTGACTCGTGCCGGTCGATCTTCGGGACCGGTCTTGTCCGCGGTTGGTGGCACGTGCGTCGATGACACCCGAGCGTGTCTCGGCGATCGATGGGCCGGCGCCCCGGTGCGCGGAAGGAACCCGCGTCCAGGTGTCGTCGTGCCGGCGCCGCACCGCCGGTTTTTCGCTCGGATCGGCGGTGTGCATCACCCGGCTTTGGTCCAGGGCGGGAGGGGCCGACCTCTGGTACGGAGCCGAATTTCGGCCCTGCCCGGGCGAGCGTGGACCGCTCCACCGGAAGCGTCCCGCCGTCGCAGGGGCCGCCCGTCCGGTCGCCGCCTACGTCCTTGGGAAGCGATAGGCTCCGGGGGTGAGTGGCGACGCATGGAATCACCTCATCCGCCGGGCGAAGCAGGACGAGTCCGGACCGTGGACGTGCCCAGAGTGCGACGAGTACGCCGTTGAGTTGGGTCAGCGGTTCGAGCAGGGCCGCGTGGTGGAGCACACACTGATGTGTCTCTTCTGTGAGGCAGAGGTCGTTGCGCCCGCCTGACCTCGACCGTACGAGGTAGGGCGTCCCACCGGTCGTCACGTGAGGGTCGTTCACCCCCTCCGGCCGCGTGGGGTGGAGGAGGCGGGTCACTCCGGTTTGCCACTGGGCCAGGGCCTGGAAGGGAACCCGAGCGTAGTGCGTCGGGGAGGCCACCGGCGTCGAGGTGTTGTTCGCCTTGTCCTGCACGGTATGCGGGGCGGGTGTCGAACGGGCCGGGTTGGGCGGGTTCGGGCACCATCAGATCTTCTGCGGTCGAGCCCGTTTTTCGTACCACCGAAAGCACGCTCCACAGCGGTCGGGGCACGCTTGCCCGCGTCTGCCCCAGAACCGATCCGTTCCTGTCTGCTCAGGGTGTCATCCTGGTCGGGTGACCGGTCTGCTCTGGGACGACGTGAAGGACCTGTTCGACCCCCACACCATGGGCTCCTTGCCGAACCTGCGGGTCCCCGACACCGCGGTGGACGACCGGCAGGCTCTCCTTGACCTGATCGTCGAGCGTGGGTGGCGGCACCGATACCGCGAAGGTGGCGCCGTGGTACCTCTGCCCCGGGCACGGGTCGTGCTGTCTGGTCTTGGCCACGCGAAGTGTCCTGAGTGGCGGGTGTGGCCCAGTGGCGCGGTGCTCGCGATCTTCCGTTTCCACGATCCGGGCGAGATCGACTTCGACGCGGACCTGCGTGAACTCCAAGGACAGGAGCGGCTGGACATCCTGTGCGGTTTCCTTGCGGCGATCGGGCGAGGTTCGGGCAAGCCCGTTCTGATGGGCCCCGAGGGCGACCATGGTCATCCGGTTCTGGGGTTCGACGTTCGCAGCGGCCGTGTCGTCCGCCTGGCCGAACCGCGGTGATGGGGTCGTCCTGATTTCTTGGCGGGTTCTGCCGGGTGGTGGGTCGTGGGTCGGGCCCTGCCCGGTTCGGGGATCACTCGTCCTGCTGTTGCCGGTTTTTCGGGGTCGGGGCCAAGTGGTCGATCAATGGTGGGGTGCGCAGGTGAGGCGTCGTAGTGAGGCGTGGGCGGGTGGGCCCCAGGTGGGTTTGCCTCCGGGACGGCCGTGGACGCCGGCGTCCGCGATGAGGAGGCAGGACAGGGCGCGCAGTACCGCCCAGCCGCGTGCACGGCGTAGGGTCGCGGTGTCCGGTCGGGGCCGGTAGGCCTGGTGGAAGCGGTCGAGGGCGCCGTCGGGCAACAGGATCCAGGCGGAGGCCAGGTCGCAGGCCGGGTCGCCTGCGTAGAGGTCGCCGAAGTCGATCACGCCGCAGAAGGTGCCGTTGGCGGTCAGGATGTTGGCCGGGTGCAGGTCGCCGTGGAGCCACAGTGACGGGCCCTGCCATTCGGGCGCGGCGGCGGCGTCTTCCCAGACCGCGCGGACGGCGTCCGGGTCGGGGATCAGTCCCCGCTCGGTGGCCCAGGTGAGCGCTTGGGTGAAGGACTCGGCGGTCTCGTTCAACGGACCCCCACGTTCTCGACCCGTGGGCGCTTCGTCGGGGGCGGGTCGGTGAAGAGCGGTCAAGAAGGCCGCCAAAGTGTCGGCCGACTGGGTGATGTGTGTGGCGGGGGCGCGGTCTGCGGGTGTGCCCGGTACCCAGGTGGTGATGATCCAGGGGTGGGGAAAGTGTGCGGAGGGTTCGCCCAGGCGTTGGGGGAGGGGGGTGGGCCGGGGAAGGTGTGGGGCGAGCAGGGGCAGCCAGGTGTGTTCCTTGCGTAGTAGCGCGTCCGCGGACCGTGTCGCCCAGGGCAGTCGGACGGCGAGGTCCTCGCCAAGGCGCCACATCTGGTTGTCCCAGCCACGCGCGCCGAGCCTCAAGGGGCGACCTGCCAGGTCCGGGTGCTGTTCACGCAACAGGGCACGGATCAGGTCTTCGGTGATGTCCGTTGTGGTGGCGGTCATAGGGGACAACGGTAGTTCGCCGTGGTTCTTTTCTGGTTGAGCCCGGGCCGTTGACGAACCTGTTCACGTGAGGGGCGGCTTCTCCGGGCGGCCGGTGCCCGCCGGTTCAGGGGGCGATCCCCTCGCTCGTGGGGCGTACGTTGCCCAGTACCCGCGTGACGGCGATCTCGATCACGACGCGCTCGGGGTTGGGGCGTGGCTGCCGGTACCGCAGTGCGTAGCGTCGTTCGGCCTCGGCGATCGCTTCGGGGTCGGTGTTGACGGTGGCCGTCCCCTCCAGTGTCGACCACCAGCGTCCCTCCACCTGGCACACCGACACCCGGGTGCCCGGATGTGCCGCCAGGTTGCGTACCTTGTAGCTGGGACTGAAGGAGATGATCCGTGCCAGCCACCGTTCGGGGTCGTAGGTGGCTCCCACGGGAACCTGGTGGATGCTGCCGTCCGGGCGTGGGGAGGCCAGCGTGCACAGGCGACGCTCGGTCCAGAACTTCACGAAGGGGTCCTGGGGTGGGGTCTCATCGGACATGTGGGCTCCTGTCCAAGGTCGGGGTCGGCACTGAAATCGGGCCTTTCCACACCGGGGTGGTGGAGTCGGGGTTCTTCAGGTGCTCTGCCGTGGCCGGTCGTTGACGGTCGAGGTTGTGAGAAACGCTATCTCTTTTGACGTGCACGCCGTCTGCGGACCGTCGGCGTGGAGGGTGATGGACGTGGACTTTCCCGCCCGGGTCTTGGCGAGGGCATCATCCCCGCTGGTGTGGGCGTGGACGGTCATCCGGTGAGACCTTGGGGCCCTCTCGGTCCTTGGCTCGTCTCATGCGGGTCCTTGGTGGTCTGGCCGTGTTCTGGT
>CALGOD010000104.1 GCA_937957845.1 uncultured Nocardiopsis sp. | reverse complement strand
CGGCGACCCTGATCCATCGGATCCTGGACGCCGACACGACCTCGGAGTGTCGATCGTGCGCACGGAGCGTGTGCGGCCCCGCCTGCGAACGAGAGTCCAGGCCCCTGGTCGCGGCGGCCGTGGGAGGTTCGGGCGGGAGTGGACCCGGCGACTTCTCACACGCGACCGGCACTGGTCTCGCGGTGAAGGTGCGCGGCGCCTCCGAGGTCATGACCCTGGACCACGGAGCCCTGGCCGGGTTGCAGAAGGTGGCGCACCGCGTCGACGGGGTGTCGGGGATCACCGACCGGATCGAACGCGTCATGGTGCGCCGGTCGCTGGACGACATCGCCGCCGGAAGAGCCGCCCCGTTGGTGGATCCCGTCAGGTCGGAGTCGGTGCGCGAAACGGCGCGCGAACGTGTGGCCGCCCTGCTCTCCGGAGAGCGGGACGAGGTCGCGCCCGAGCGCGCGGTCGAACTGCTGCGTTGGGCCCGCGCGGGCGGGCTGGCGCCCCCGACGGCGAGCCTGGAACGGTACGGCGACCAGGTTCTCGCCCCTCTGCTGTCCGGTTCCCTCCTGCCCGATCCGGCGGTGCGGACCCTGGTCACCTCACACGCCGGCATCCGGCGTGGTGCGGCCACGGGCCTGGCCCAGCTTCCCCGTGACCGACTGGCCACGCTGGCGGCCGGTCCGGTGGGAGCCCTGTTCGCCGACGACCGTGACGGTTCCACGGCCGTCCTTCGTGAACTGCGGCTCCTGGGCACCGCCGACCGCACCGACCCGCCCGATCTGTTGTCGCACGCGGTGGCCGTGCGCAGGGAGGGCCGGACCGCCCGGGCACGGGGAATCGCCGCCTACGACGTGGACGAGGACCTGCTCACCCAGGTGTGGGGACCCGACCACGGTCCCCGAACCGCCCTGCTGACCCTGCGCGTCCTGCGCCCGGGAACCCTGGTCGCACCGGAGGTGGGCGGCTGGGTGTCCGCGGCGATCACGTCCGCCCCCGCCTCCGGGCAGGAACGGGCCTGGCGCGAGCTGGTGGACGAGGTGTCCGGACACTGGTTGCGCGTCCGGTTGCCCGAACCCGGACAGAGGGTGCTGGCCGAGTGGTCCCAGGTGCGTCCGGCCCTGGTCGCGCTGCGCGCCGCCGGAGACGAGGAGGGCCCCGATCGGCTGGAGGCGGTGCACCAGGCCATCTGGGAGACCCACCCCGCGGTGCGGGAGATCACCCGAAGGCTGGTGGCGCGGATGCTGTTGGGATGGCGACGGTGCGCGCCCCTGGCCGAGGCCCTGCGGGACTGCCCCGAGGAGGTGTTCGAGGCCTACTGCCAGACGGTGGCCCTGCGGTTGTCCGACGAACGTCCGGACACGGCCACGGCCGCGCTCGTCTACCAGGCGACCGGGCAGGAGTCGCTGGTAGGGCACGAACGCGCCCGGTACCTGGAGACGGTCGTGCTCACTCCCGCCGTGGCCGCGTGGAAACGCCGTCACGTGACCAGGATGCGCAGACAGCTGTCCCGGGAGTCGGGGGGCGCGTTCGACGAGTGGGCCTCCCACGTGCGCGGCCCACGCGCGCGGGGGTTGTTCGGGCTGGGCCGACGGGCGGGCGGAGGACGCCCGTGAGGCGGACGACGCCCCCACGGCCACGGCTCGACGACGGCGCCGCGCGACTCGCCGTGGCCCTGTTCGTCGCGGCCGGAGTGTTCCTGGTTCTGGTCATCGCCTACCTGCTGCGGTGGTGGCTGTTCGCCGGCCTGGTGAGCGCGGTGGTGATCGTGGGAGGCTCCGTCGCCGTGGCCGGGTGGTGCGGTCTGGTGTGGCTGTACCTGCGCCGCGCGCACGCGGTACTGCTCGGCGGCGAGCAGCCTGACGAGCCGCTTCCCGGCGACGGGGACGACCCCGCCCACCTCGCCTATCACGGCGGTCCGGCCTGGTGGGACCTGCGCGCGGTGTGGGGATGGTGTTGGGGGACGTCGGCGCCGTGGAGCGTCTTCCTACTGCCCCACCTGCTGGCCCACGCCCTGGTGGTGGTCGCCTACCTGGCCACGGCGTGGACGGTCGCGGGCGCGTTGCGTACGGCGGACCGGTTCCTGCTGCTGGTGCGTCGGATCCGGATGGTGTGTCCCGGGTGCTTCCTGCACCTGGCCTACCCGGCGTACCTGTGCGCGCGGTGCGGTCGGCGACACGGGTCCATCCGGCCCGGCGGCCGGGGACTGTGGTGGCGAAGGTGCCTGTGCGGGGCGCGACTACCGACGCTGCTCCTCTTGGGGTCGGCCGACCTGGAGGCGCGGTGTCCGCACTGCGACCGGAGCCTGGAGCACCGGCCGGGAGAGTCGCGGGAGTTCGTGCTGCCGTTGTTCGGTGGGACCGGAGCGGGCAAGACACGACTGGTCACGGGGATGCACCTGGCCCTGACACAGGCCGTACGCGGGGTTCCGCGGGCCTACGTGGAGCCGGTGGGCGAGGAGGCCGTGCGGCGGCTGCGCGACTGCGAGCGCCTTCTGCCCACGCGCACCCCGCCCACCCCACCGGGACGCGAGGTGCGGGGGCTGACCGTCCGCCTCGGCGCGGGCGGCGCGAGTCTGGTCCTGCAGTTGTTCGACGCGGCCGGTGAGCGGTTCAACCGGTCGGCGACCGCCGAGGAGCTGGCCTACTTGGGCAAGGCGTCGACGTTCGTGCTGGTGGTGGACCCGTTGGGAATCGAGGTGGTGTGGCGGTCCCTGACCTCCCAGGAGAGGAGGAGGTTGGCCGGGGAGCGCTCGCACACCCGCGATCCGGAGCTGGCCTACGGGGCGGTGCGCGACGAGATCCGTCGGCAGTATCGGATGCTGGGACTCGGCCGTGCCCCCGAAGTCGGGCGGACCCGCCTGGCGGTGGTGGTCACGCGCGGGGACCTGCTGCGGGGGACGGCCATCGCCCCCGATCAGGAGGACTCCCGCCGGTGGGCGGAGCGGACCCTGGGCCTGGGGAACCTGTTGCGCGACGCCGAGGCCCACTTCGGACAGGTCCGGGTGCTGGTGACCTCGGCCGTCATGGACGCCTCCGGCAGGATCGACCCCAGCCTGGGCGCGCTGCTGCGCTGGCTGCTGGCCGAGGAGGACGAGGCGTTCACCGCGCTGCTGTCCCCCACCGGCACCCCGCAGGGCCCTGTCGACACCCCGGACCCCCCTTCCTCCGACCTCGACGCGGCCGGATCGGAGCGACCCGAGCGGGAGCGGGGCCCCGAACCGGAGCACGTGGAGGAAGTGCGATGACCCAGCCGGCACCCGAACACCGCGCCGCCCGACGCACCGTCGCCGTGATGGCCTACGCGCTCGCCGGGGTGCTGACCGTCGTCGGAGTCGTCGCGATGGTGTGGCTGGGCGTGGCCGCCGTCCAGGGAGTGTGGGCCTACGCCCTGGACCGGGTGGCCGAGGGAGTCTGAGGAGAAGGCGCCCGTCGGGTGCCGGGGTGAACCTCACCACGTTGGCCGGAAGCGGCCACTCCTGGAGCATCCTTGACCTGCGATCTCGCATCCGACGTCGCCTTGTGGGTGCGGCAACCCGATGAGGGGAAGCGACCACCGTCATCAGCGACTGCTAACTTACGGAGCTCAACCTTTCCGAGAACCAGCCCCCAAGGAAAGGGCGGTGGCATCAGTATGACAAACGGAGTCGGTGGCAACCCGAATGAGGGTTTGCAGGACGGACAGAATGCCGAGGCTCTCGCCTCTGCCATGGCTGGGTTAGCGGACATGTTCGATCTTGTTGTTGAAGATGCTGTAAGTGTTGCTGGCGAAGATGATGTGGAAGCCGCCTATCGAGCCTTCAAAGAGCGGCACTTCCAGGATTTCCTCGACGTCCAGGAGCACGGCTTACAATTGGCCGACAACATCCAGGCTGGCGCCAGTGAAATCGCCCTGAACGACCTGGAGAACGCCGAGGAGTTCGCCGGTACGACCTCGGACACCCCTGCATATCCCAATCGACCTGTGAACTTCCACTAAGCTGTTCATTTCCGACCCCCACCTTCGCCCGAGGAAGACCGTGGCAAGCTTCGAAATCTCCTTCACCCTGCGCACCATCTCTGCCTTCGCCAGCCGCATCCGCCCCAAGGGCGAAGAGTTCGACGTGCTCAGCGCGCGTCTTCTGGGAAGGTCAGAGGAGCTCCATGGAAGCTTCGACACCGCCGCACAGCAATTCAGTAGCTCTATCGCCTGGGACATCAGCAGCCTAGCCGCTGAGGACAGGCAATTGTGGCTGGACTCCACTGCGGCTCTTTCCTTCGGATCCATGGTCACCGAAATGTGGGCCGACTACGTTCAGGCTTTCTGGGATGAAAGAGCAGAGATCCAAAGCGAATGGCGCTCCGCAGTACAGGACTGTGAAGGACGCGTCCCTTCAAAATTCCAGAACACGACCATCACGCTAACCTTTCCCGAACGCAACTTCGGCTGGACCGACGAGAACAAGTGCCGGGACTTGTACGAGGAGCTGCAGACCAAACGCGGCGAACTTTATGAGCGCTTCTATACTCTTTGGAACAGATACCAGGGTGAGGTGGACGAAATAAGCATGATGCTGGAAGAGGGTGCCACCAAGGTCAATGTGCAAAAGCTCATCGACGGCGGCTACGCTAACTGGTCGTTCTACAACATCGACCCCAGCAAGTACACGATGATGGTGGACACCAATGAGCTGACAGAGGAGAATGCCCAGGAGATGGCAGAAGAGCTGTCTGCCTACTGGTCGGGCGAGAAGCCTCTGGACGACCGTTATCACGAGCTCATGATCTTCATGAGCATGATCGGAACAAATGCCGCACAGGCCCAACAGAACGGCACTGCTTTCCGCGAAGAGGAGATAGATTTCCTCCGAGCCTTCTATGGAGCCTTGGAGGATAACGATCCTCATGGCAAAGGTGTTATCGGTATTCCAAGCCAGATGTCGGGAAGCCACCTTAGCGAGGAAGAGCAGGAGTATGCCCTCGGCGTCCTTGGAGACGGCCTTCTAGCCCTCTCTGACCACCGAATCGGCGGCGGCTATTACGACCTTCCCGAGAGTGTGAGAATCGCTGCTGAGGGGCATCATCTCATTCCGGGCGGATCCATCGTCAACAGCGATCTTGGCACTCGTGCCCTAGCTCAGCTTCTGGGCAATGCAAACAAGGAAATGGAAGCCGGTTACGGTCTTTCCAACACCCTGACCCTGTCCATGGGCCTGTATGCGGTGGAAGGCACCGGAACCGATGGACTTCTGATCTCTGATGAAGAAATGCTCCAACTCCTTGATGTGTCCACTCGCAATAAGGATGCCAATCATGACATTCTCACTGGAGATTACGTGCATCCCAATTTCTCCGCCACCTATGAGGTTGACGGAGAGACGACATATCCTGGTCTGGAACTCAGTGGTTTCGACTCCCCTCAGGAAATGCTAGACAAGGTCATCGAAGGGCTGTTCACCCGAGATTGGCCGGATGACGGTGAGACTGTCAGCCAGCTGACTGACTGGATAGCCGAGGACGAGCTGAACGGAACACCCGAGGAGAAGGAACGCGCCGGTAGCGCCGGAGCGGGATTCATCGAAACCGTCACGAGGCAGGACCTCTTCGCTGCGCTCACTGGCGTGGAGGACCCTGAGGGCGGGCCTGACATCCCCATGGGAGAAGTGAACCCCCACGTGTCTCAGAGCATGGCCAGGGTGTTCCATGCCTATGTGGATGACTTTGGAGTGGGCGTCCAGAATTCCGAACACAACGGATTCCACACAGACGCTTCTACAGACCAATTCGCCTTCGCAGAAGACGGAAACGTCCTCCTCATGGACGAAATGAGTCGAGTCAGGTTCATGGAACTCATCATGGGAGATGAGCACTCCGCAGCCGGGATGTACGCCACCATCGAGGAACACAAGA
>CALGOD010000103.1 GCA_937957845.1 uncultured Nocardiopsis sp. | reverse complement strand
GCGGCCATGGGGCAGATCCGTCTGGCCTTCCGCGCCTACGCCACCGACCAGTCCGACCCCGGCGTGGTCCTGGGGGAGACCAACCGACTGCTCACCGAGACCGGGGAGATCGTCTTCGCCACCTGCGGTTACCTCGTGGTGGACCGGGAGAGCGGGGTCATGCAGGCCGCGTGGGCGGGCCAGCCGCCGGTCGTGCTGGCCTCCAAGGACGACTACGAGTTCTGGGAGCCCGAGACCGGTCCGCCCCTGGGAGTGCTCCCCGACACCGAGTACGTCGTCAGCACCCGCATGCTGCCACCCGGGACGGCGCTGCTGCTGTGCTCCGACGGGCTGGTG
Organism: uncultured Nocardiopsis sp.; assembly: GCA_937957845.1. GTDB lineage: Bacteria > Actinomycetota > Actinomycetes > Streptosporangiales > Streptosporangiaceae > Nocardiopsis. The sequence continues at coordinate 3,175 of CALGOD010000103.1, read as the reverse complement.
GAGAGCTCTGAGGTGCCGATGAGCGAGGGGCTGGCCGAGGTCGGCGCGATCCTGGCCGAGCACCACGAGACCCCCGAGGAGGCCGCTCGTGTCCTGGCCGAGAGGGCTCCCGCGGGTCGCGGCGACGACATCGCGCTGCTCGTCACCCGTATGGTCCCCTCCCTGGTGCCGACGGAGGACCGGTCCGCGGTGGCCTCGGGGACCTGACCGGCACCGCTACCCTGGGGGCGTGTCCGAAACGCTGTTCGACGACGCCGGAGCCGAAGCCGCACGGGGGCAGGAGCCGCTCGCGGTGCGCATGCGCCCCCGCACCCTGGACGAGGTCATGGGCCAGCGGCACCTGTTGGGGCAGGGCAGTCCGCTGCGGCGCCTGGTCGAGGATGACGCCCCCATGTCCGTGTTCCTGTGGGGTCCGCCCGGCACCGGCAAGACCACCCTGGCGACGGTGGTCAGCCGGGCCACCAAGCGTCGCTTCGTGGAACTGTCCGCGGTCAACGCCGGGGTCAAGGACGTGCGGGCCGTCGTCGACGAGGCCCGTCGACGCATGGGCATGCACGGCACGCGCACCCTGCTCTTCGTCGACGAGGTGCACCGTTTCAGTAAGACGCAACAGGACGCGCTGTTGCCCGCGGTGGAGAACCGCTGGGTGAGCTTCATCGGCGCCACCACCGAGAACCCGTTCTTCTCCGTGGTCAGCCCGTTGCTGTCCCGTTCGTTGTTGTTGTCACTGGAGTCCCTGGACGACGACGACATCCGCGCCCTCGTGGAACGGGCCCTGACCGAGGAGCGCGGTCTGGACGGCCGCTACACGCTCTCGGAGGAGGGCGCCGACCACCTTGTACGTCTGGCCGGTGGTGACGGGCGCCGGTCCCTGACCTACCTGGAGGCCGCCGCACTCGTCGCCGGCCCCTCCCCCCAGGGCGGCGCCTCCGGCGCCGAACCGGTCCTCATCACCGCCGAGCACGTCGAGCGCGCCGTGGACCGGCACGCCGTGCGCTACGACCGTTCCGGTGACCAGCACTACGACGTGGTCAGCGCCTTCATCAAGAGCATGCGCGGTTCCGATCCCGACGCCGCTCTGCACTACCTCGCCCGCATGATCGAGGCCGGCGAGGATCCGCGCTTCATCGCCCGTCGCGTCGTCGTGCACGCCAGTGAGGACGTGGGCATGGCCGACCCCACCGCGCTGCAGACGGCCGTGGCCGCGGCCCAGGCCGTGGAACTCATCGGTATGCCCGAGGCCCGCATCAACCTGGCCCAGGCGGTCATCCACATCAGTCTGGCGCCCAAATCCAACGCCGTGATCACCGCCATCGACGCGGCGGTGGCCGACGTCAGGGCGGGGCGTGCCGGGCCCGTGCCCCCGCATCTGCGTGACGGCCACTACAAGGGGGCCGCCGAACTCGGTCACGGCAAGGGCTACCGCTACGCCCACGACTTTCCCGGCGGGGTCGCTCCCCAGCAGCACGCTCCCGACGGTCTGACCGACCGCGAGTACTACCGGCCCACCCAGCACGGTGCCGAACGCCGCTTCGGCGAGGTGCTCCAACGCATCAGGAGTGTCCTGCGAGGCGACGGCCGGAGCGGCTGACACCCGTGCGGGGTCGGACTCCGTGGCCCCCGCACGACCCCGGACACGTCAGTCGGTGAACAGCTCGGTGATCTGCACGATCTCGCGGGGCCCATCGTCCTCCTCGGTCTCCTCGGCGAAGGTGACCTCCACGATCACCACCGGACCCCACGACAGGTAGCCGATGAAGTCGGCACCGGTCAGCTCCCAGGTGCCGCGTCCCTCCTCGTCGAGGAAGACATGGTCCGGCGCGGCGCAGAACTTGGCGCACAGTACCTCCGCGTCGGGGGCGATGACCGCTTCGGCGGGCTCTCCCGCCTCCTCCCACTGCTCGGCCCAAGCGCTGTGGCTGGGCACCCCCTGGTTGCGGACCGGTTCGTCGTCACGGTCGACCGGGGTGTACACCCACGGCCCGGACTCGGGGGACTCCTGTTCGGCGGGATCGAATCGCACGACCATGGTCAACGGATCGTCCTCTGCGGAGGGCTCCTCCGCCGCCTCCTCCTCCGCGGTGTCGGAGGCCGACTCCTCGTCCTGGTCGGAGTCCGACGACTGGGAGAGCCCCCACATCCCGGCGCCGACGAGTCCCAGGGCCAGGAGCCCGCCGACCGCCAGGAACAGGGTCCGGGTGGGACGCCGGTTGGACATCCGCCCCTCCAACCGGACGACCTCGGGCACCCGGGCGGGGGGCTCCACGGCGTGCCACTCCCGTTCCAGGATGAGCGCCAGTTCGTCCCGGTCCGGTGAGGACGCTCTCTGCGAGGCCTCCGCGCCTCCCGCGGTCTCGAAGGCGGAGTTCTCGGACTGCCACACCGCGATGACCGCGCCGAGCACCTCGCGCAGGCCGGGGCGGCGGTCCGGATCGGGGTCCAGGGCCCGCCCGACCACCGGGCGCAGACCCTTGGGCAGACCGTCCAGTTCGAAGGAGCCCTGAGCGGCCCGTTCCGCGATCTCCTCGGGCTCACCGGGCCCGAAGGGCAGGCGACCCGTTCCGGCGAAGGCGACGATGGCACCCCACGCGAACACGTCGGCGGCGGGTGTGGCCGGTCCGCCTCCGAAACGCTCGGGACTCAGCCAGGTGGCACCCGAACCGCGCATGCGCTCCGCCGAGGCCACGACCGCGCACTCCATGATGTGCGGTCCGTGGGATTCCAGCAGGACCTCACTGGGGCGCAGTGATCCGTGTGCCACCCCCCGCGCGTGCAGCGCGCACAGACCTTCGGCCAGGCCCGTGGCCAGGGCTATGAGCTTGCCCGTGCCCAGGCCGCCACGCTTGGTGACGTAGTGGGACAGGCGCTCGCCCGCCAGGTAGGGCATGGAGAGCCAGGGCGGGTTGGCGTCGCTGTCGAAGGCCAAAGGAACGACCACGCGTCGGGAATCGACGTTGGACAGAGCCCGGAGGCGCTGTTCCAGGGCCGGATGGGCATCGGGGGAGTCCAGTTCGGGGGAACTGAGAGTCTTGACCGCCACCAGACGGTCGTCCGCACTGGAGGAGGTGGTGTCCACCGCGGCGTAGACGGTGCCGCTGGACCCCTGCCCCAGACGTCCGAGGACCAGGTAGGGACCGATCCGCGAAGGGTCGTCCGGATAGAGGGGGGCCCGATC
>CALGOD010000102.1 GCA_937957845.1 uncultured Nocardiopsis sp. | reverse complement strand
CAAGGGGGTGAGCACCGGCGGAGTGGTGCCGCGCAGCACCGTTTCGGGATGGGGATCGAAGGTCACCACGACGACGGGGGCCCCGAGTTCGCGACCGCGCCCGACCGCGGTCTCCAGGATGGCCTGGTGACCACGGTGCACCCCGTCGAAGACGCCGATCGCCACCACGGAGCGTCCCCACCCCGAGGGAACCTCCTCCAACCCGTCCCATCGCCGCACGTCCGGCTCCCCTGTTCGTCGTTCGTCATCCGTCTGGCCCACGCGACCCCGCCGCGCTCGGCGCACCCGGGTTCCGTCAGGTTCAAGGGTGCCACGTCCGCCGCCTCCCACGGGAACGCGGGGCGTGTGGGAGGTCCCCCGCGCACACCCGCTTCTGCTCGCCGCCGAATTCGGTCGACACCCGTCCGCACGGTGGTTACCGTTCTCCGCGATGACGATGACAGACACGGGTAAGACCCCCCTGGCCCACGACGAGGCCGGTTCCGGTCCCGCGATCGTGTTCGTGCACGCGGGGCTGGCCGACCGTCGTATGTGGGGCCACCAGTTCACCGAATTCGCGAAGACACACCGCGTCGTCCGTTACGACCGACGCGGCCACGGCGGCTCGGCCGATCATGAGGGGCCCGTCGCCCACCACGAGGACCTGCTCGCCCTCATGGACGCGTTGGGCATCGACCGGGCCACTCTGGTGGGGGCCTCCCACGGAGGCGCCCACTGCGTGGACGCCGCGTTGGCCGCCCCCGACCGAGTGGAGGCCCTGGTCCTGGTGTGCCCGGGCATGTCCGGGCACACATGGCCCGAGGTGTTCACCCGCGAGGCACGGAAGATGGTGTCGAGCGCGGTCCCCCACGAGCGACTGGAGGTGTACCGGGCGGGGAACGCCGATCCCGACCCCGGCGACGTCGCCGCGATGGCGGAGGCCCAGGCCCGGTTCATGGTCCTGGGGCCCGGACGTGTCCCCGAGGACATGCCGACCGAGGCGTGGGACCTGACGTTGCTGATGCTGCGCGAGTTGTTCGCGCGCCGGTGGTCCGGTCCCGTCCACACCGAACGGTGGCCCGAGCGGCCGGCCAAGGATCGGCTCAGTGAGATCACCGTGCCGACACTGGTGGTCAAGGGACTGTCGGAGGTCGCAGCACTCCAGGAGGTCGCGGACCTGTACGCCGGGAACGTGCCCGGTGCGCGCCTGCTGGAGCTGCCCGACACCGGTCATCTGCCGTCCGTGGAACGGCCCGCCGAGCTGACCGCCGCCCTCGCCGAGTTCCTGCGGGGACACTGACCGCGTGAGGGCCCTCGCCCGCGCGGGCCCGGATCCCCCGGATCGCTCCGGGACGGACGGTCCGGGGAGGTTTCGGGGGACGTGCCCTCGACGGCGGGTCCGTGGAGGGTCAGGCCGGTTCGAAGACCACCACGGGCTTGGTGTGGTCGCGGCGGTCCTCGCCCAGGGCGATGACACGGCCGTCCGGGGCGAACAGGCCCACCGTCCCACCCGGGGAACCGCCCGGCTCGATCCGGTTCCCGTGCTGGATCCGACGTGCCTCCTGCTCGGTCAGCAAGCGTCGGGGAAAGGCCGTGGCGACGGCCTCGGCCAGCGGGACCTGCGTGAACTCCTCGGCCAACTGGTCGAGCGTGCGTGCCTGGGACAGATCGTAGGGGCCCACCCTGGTACGCCGCAGCGCGGTCAGGTGTCCTCCCACTTCCAGGTCCGTGCCCATGTCCCGGGCCAGCGAGCGGATGTAGGTGCCGCTGGAACAGGTGATGGCGGCGTCCACGTCCACGAACTCCCCGTCGTCGCCGGACACGCGGCGGATATCGGTGACCTGGAACTCCGAGACCGTCACCGCGCGGGGTTCGAGAGCCACCTTCTTGCCCTCGCGCGCCGACTTGTAGGCGCGTCTGCCCTCGACCTTGATCGCGCTGACCTGGGGCGGGACCTGTTGGATCCGTCCGGTCAGCCTCTCCACGGCCACGTGCACGGCCTCCTCCGACACACCGGAGGCGTCCAACCGGACACCGGGCTCGCCCTCGGCGTCGTCGGTGTTGGTCGTCAGGCCCAGCCGGATGGTGGCCTCGTAGGTCTTGTCGGTCAGAGTCAGGTGACCGAGCAGCTTGGTGCCCTTCTCGATGCCCAGCACCAGGACACCGGTGGCCATCGGATCCAGTGTGCCCGCGTGGCCCACCCTACGGGTGCGCGCCAGTCCGCGTGTTCTGGCGACCACGTCGTGCGAGGTCCAGTCCGCGGGTTTGTCGACGACCACGACGCCGCTCTCGGCCATTGGGCTCCTCGATGATGCCGGGGCGGCGGCGCGGCGCGCCGCCGCCGGGGGTGTCACTCGTCCTCGTCCTCGCGCTCCCGGGGGGCCCGGTAGGGGTCGGGCTCGCCCGCGGGCTCGGCTCCGATGGCCCGTTCGGCCAGCTCCTCGTCGGACCGGCGTGCCTTGAGCAACAGTTCCTCGATGTGCTGGGCGTTCTCCTGCACCTCGTCGATGACGAAGGTGAGGGTCGGGGTGTGCCGGATCCCGGTCTGGCGCCCGACCTCACTGCGGATGAGGCCCTTGGCGCTTTCGAGGGCGGCGGCGGAGGCGGCCTTCTCGTCCTCTTCGCCGAACACCGTGTAGTACACCGTGGCGTCCCGCAGGTCGGCGGTGATGCGCGCGTCGGTGACGGTGACGAACCCCAGACGGGGATCCTTGATCCGCCGATCCAGCATCTCGGCGACGATGCGCTGGATGCGGTCGGCGATCTTACGCGCGCGTGCGGCGTCAACCATCGTCAGTCTTCCTCTTCGTTGAAGAGCCGCTGCCTGGCGGAGAGCAGCTCCAGTTCGGGACGGCCCGCCACGAAGCGTTCACAG
>CALGOD010000101.1 GCA_937957845.1 uncultured Nocardiopsis sp. | reverse complement strand
GTCCGGGCTTTCCCTCAAGGGGGGGCGGCGCAGCAAGGGGGCGACGGAAACGGACGGGGAGGACGACCGCGCCGACAGCGATGAGGCCTTGCGGCTGGGCATCGACGAGGTCGTGGTCTCGCCCAGGATCGGTGACGAGAACTACGAGAGGGACATGCGCCGCTACGCCGAGATCATCGGTCTTTGAGCGGGAGAACGATCGGCCCCGAGGGGCATCCGGGCCCCGAGGGGCGCGTTACACGCTGAATTAGAGCAAGCGCTTGATTAATTGGAGGAGTGTCGTGGGGCGAGTCAATGGTGATGCGGAGCGAACCTCCGAGGTGGACTACCTCATCGTCGGTGCCGGAGTGTGCGGCCTCCACCAGCTGCACGATCTGCTCGAGATCGGGGCCGACGTGCGAATGGTCGACGCCAACTCGGGGCTTGGCGGCACCTGGTACAAGAACCGCTACCCGGGTTGCCGCTTCGACTCCGAGTCCTACACGTACCAGTACTCGTTCTCCGAGGAACTTCTCCAGGAGTGGGATTGGAAGGAGAGGTTCGCCGCCCAACCCGAGACGCTCTCCTACCTCGAACACGTGGCGGACAAGTTCGACCTGCGGCAGCACATCACCTTCGACATGCGCCTGGTCCGTGCCGAGTGGTCGGAGGACGATCTTCGGTGGACGCTCACCTTCGAGAACGGCCAGGTGATCCGCGCCAAGTTCGTGCTGTACGCGATGGGACTCCTCTCCGTGCCGACCTATCCGAGGATCCCGGGCAGGGGGACGTTCCGGGGATTGGAGACGCACACGTTCGACTGGCCCGAAGGGTATGACGTGACCGGCAAGCGGGTCGCGGTCATCGGCACCGGCGCGAGTGGCGTACAGGTGATCACCGACATCGCCGACAAGGTGGAGTCGCTGTCGGTCCTTCAGCGAGACGCCAACTGGTGCGCGCCCTTGGGCAACGCGCCGATCTCCAAGGAGGAGATGCAGGAGCTGAGGGAAAGGTACGACGAGATCTTCGCGTGGTGCCGTGAGACCCCGGCGGGCTTCATCCACCGGCCCCACCGGACGCTTTCGACCGACGTGACGCGTGAAGAGCGGCTGCGTCATTGGGAAGAGCTCTACAACGGCCAGGGCGCCGGCCTCTACATGGGCAACTACCGTGACTGCATCATGGAGCCCGGACCCAACCGTGAGCTCTCGGAGTTCGTCGCCGGCAAGATCCGTGAGCGGGTCGAGGACCCCGAGGTGGCCGAGCTGCTGATCCCGAAGGATCACGGGTTCGGGACGAAGCGGGTCGCGGGAGAATCCGGCTTCTACGAGGTCTTCAACCAGCCCAACGTCGAGCTCGTCGACCTGATGGCGCACCCGATCCACGAGGTGACCGAGACCGGTATCCGGCTCGACCTGGGCTCCGGAGAGTTCCGTGACCTGGAGCTGGACGTCATCGTCTACGCCACCGGCTTCGACGCCGTGACCGGCCCCTTCGACCGGATCGAGATCATCGGCACCGATGGCGTTCGGCTCAAGGACCGGTGGAAGGACGGGCCCGAGACCTGCCTGGGAGTCCAGGTCTCCTCCTTCCCCAACATGTTCGTTCTCGTGGGACCGCAGTCGGGCTCGGCCTCGGCCAACTTTCCGCGCGGGATCGAAGACGTCGTCAACTGGATGACACAGACGGCGCTCTACATCGAGGAACACGGCATCGACAGGTTCGAGGGGCGCCGTGAGGCCGAGATCGCCTGGGTCGAGCACGTGCGTGAGGTGAACTCCAAACTGCTGATGTCACAGACACGGTCGTGGTTCAACGGGCACAACATCAACCTCGAACGTGATGAGAAACCACGTGTCATGGTCTACCTCGGAGGCGCCCCCCGTTATCGGCGACGACTCACCGAGGAGCTCGAGAACGGCTATCCCAGCTTCCTGCTGTCGAGTTCCGCCGTGTCGGCCACGTTGTCGACCTGACCACGGTGCGGCTCGGAGCCGGGCCGGCGGGGAGGCTCCGTCCCTTCCCGCCGGCCCCGGATCACGCGTGGCGACGCAAGCCCCCGTCGACGCCGATCGTCTCACCGGTGACGTAGGAGGCTCCCGCCGAGCACAGGAAGGCGATCAGGGCGGCCGCCTCCTCCGGCTCCCCGAAGCGTCGCGACGGAATGTTCTGGGCGGCGTACTCCTCGCGCGCCTCCGGAGTGGGGAAGTGGCGCCGTACCTGCTCGCTGTCGATCCGGCCGGGCGCCACACAGTTGACGGTCACACCCGTGGCGGCGACCTCGCGAGAGAACGCCTTGGACCACAGGCGACAGGCCGCGATGGCCGCTTGGGCGGCCGTGACGGCGACGGGCTCGAGCAGGCCGACCACGTTCACCACTCGCCCCCGGCCGGACGCTTCCAGTTCGGGGCGCAATTCCTCGGCGAGCCGGCGCTTGGAATGGAAGTTCAGCTCGAAGGAGTCTCTCCACGCGGCTTCGTCGAGAACACCGCCGGGAGGGTCAGCCTGGCCCGCGTTGTTGACCACGATGTCCACGCCCCCGAGTTCTTCTCGCGCGGCCCGCCCGATCACCGATGCCGCGTCGGGGGCGCTGAGGTCGCAGGAGAGCAGGGCCGGACGCCTCCCCGTGGTCTCCGTGATCCGATCGGCGACCGCTTCGAGTGCGTTGATCCTCCGTGCGACCAGCAGCACGTGTACGCCGCTCTCCGCGAGGGTGATCGCCACCGCGCGACCGATACCCGCACCGGCCCCGGTGACGATCGCTCGAGCACCGTCGAGTCCCAGCTCCATGTGACCCCGCTCCTTGCCCTCAACCGCGCCCGCGCTGGGCCGGTGATGATCTTCGGCTCGGACGCTAGGGCCTTATTCGCACAGATGTCAAGCAAGTGCTTGATAGTCTCTCTCGTATGACAGACGATTCCTCAACGGCCGATCCCCGGGCCGAGAGCATCTCTTCCGTGCATCGGCATCACGCCGGGCTGATTTCCCAGTTGCGTGGTTTCTTGGACGAGTTCTCTTCCGCATCCCTCACCGAGGCGTCGAGTGAAGAGCTGCGCGCCACCTTGGCCGACTTGACGGAACGGCTCGCCGCCGAGCGAGTACCCGAGGAGGAGCGGCATTATGGTCGCCTTTTCCGGCTACCCGCGGCGGGGCAGGCCACCACCCCCTGGTACGAGGTGCTCGAATCGACACCGCCCGACTCCCTCACGGGTCGATCCGTTTTCGGTCCGTTCTTCCTCGGTGGCAGAGGTGCCGCGCACGGAGGATCGATACCACTGCTCTTCGACGAGCTTTTCGGGTGGCTGGCCAACGCCGAAGGAATGCCGGCTTCACGTACGGCGTATTTGAACACCCGGTATCGCTCGGTCGTCCGCATCGGAGCCGGACTCACCTTCTCCGCGTGGACGGAGCGTGTGGAAGGGCGCAAGAGGTTCTTGCGGGCCGAACTGCGTCACGGGCCAACGCTGTGCGCGGAGGCGGAGAGCCTGTTCGTCACCCTGAAGCCCGGTCAGGCCTGATCCCACGTGGATCGGCGTCCCGAACATCTCTCAGGGGCGGCGTCCTGCCCGCACATGTACGAACTCGCCCCGCCCTACGGTGGATGGTCCAGAACCGGAAGGTCGATGGATGCGAGTTTGGTGTGGGTGGTGAGAACGCTCATTTTCAGGCCCTCACACCACTGTGCGGAGTGCCGGCAAGAAGAACCGGGAGGGTGTCGGGTCCTTGGCCGTAGAGTGACGAAGCCCCTTTATCGGATTGAGGGAAGGCATCCTCAAGGGGTCGGGGCTTCGGAGATCGGCATGTGGTGATCCGGGTGGCCGCCCCATAGGAGGACGCACCGTCATGTGAGTGGAACTCCTCGGTCCGCGGCCCGAAAGAAC
>CALGOD010000100.1 GCA_937957845.1 uncultured Nocardiopsis sp. | reverse complement strand
TGTGGAAACGGGTGCCCAGGGCCGTGTACAGCCCTCCCAGGACCTCGGGGCCGAAGCGCTGTTCGGCCGCGACGCACACGCGCACGGCCTCCCAGGACCTGTCGACGCTCTCTCTGTACTCCTGGGGCAGATCCCGGCCTTCGTTGAGCACTCCCAGGCTCATCACGTGCCAGTGCACCGTGACCGGCCTGACCTTCTCCACCTCGACCAGCCAACGCGAGGTGATCCAGGCCCACGGGCACGCCGGGTCGAACCACACGTGGGCGACCTGCTGTTCACCACTGGGGTCCGGGGTCTGCGTCATCGATACTCCTTGTTCACGGGTTCGGGACCGCGGGATTCGGTCATAGCAGTGCAACCTCGCTCATCGGTTGCGCATTCCGGCCCCGCACGTGACAGGATCGTCCAGAGATCAAGACAATCCCCGGCCCGACGACGCCCCTCCCCAGGATGCGGGGTCGCCGTGGCCGACGACGATCCGGCCGGCGACGACGGCGGCCGTGGAGGGAGCATGGCGTGGCGGGAAACCTGACACGGGACGAGGCTCGAGAGCGTGCGCGGATCCTCGGCGTCGACTCCTACACCGTGGAGCTGGACCTGACCACCGGCGCCGAGACCTTCCGGTCCACCACCGTGATCCGTTTCTCCAGTTCGGAGCCGGGAGCCCGGACCTTCGTCGAGTTGGCCGCCCCGAAGGTGCTCACCGCGACGCTGAACGGCACCGAACTGGATCCGGCCGAGCTGTTCGACGGTCAACGCCTGGTCCTGCCCGAGGTGGCCGAACGCAACGAGCTGACCGTCGTCGCGGACGCCGCGTACATGCGCACCGGCGAGGGACTCCACCGCTTCGTGGACCCGGTCGACGACTCGGTGTACCTGTACAGCCAGTTCGAGACCGCCGACGCCCACCGCATGTTCGCGTGCTTCGATCAGCCCGACCTGAAGGCGACCTTCGAGCTGACCGTGTTCGCACCCCCCTCGTGGGAGGTCGTGTCCAACAGCGCCCCGGACGTGGAGCGCGAGCCCGCGGGCGAGGACCGGGTGCGTTGGCACTTCCCCGCCACCCCGGTGATGTCCACCTACATCACGGCCCTGATCGCGGGTCCCTACCACGTGGTGCGCGACGAGCACGACGGTATCCCGCTGGGTCTGTACTGCCGGGCCTCGCTGGCCGAGCACCTGGACGCGGACGCCCTGTTCGAGGTGACCAAGCAGGGCTTCGACTTCTTCCACGGCCTGTTCGGCGTGCGGTACCCGTTCGGTAAGTACGACCAGCTCTTCGTACCGGAGTTCAACGCGGGCGCCATGGAGAACGCGGGCGCGGTCACCTTCCTGGAGGACTACGTCTTCCGTTCCCGCGTCACCGACGCCCGTTACGAGCGTCGCGCCGAGACGCTCCTGCACGAGATGGCGCACATGTGGTTCGGCAACCTGGTCACCATGCGCTGGTGGGACGACCTGTGGCTGAACGAGTCGTTCGCGACCTACGCCAGCGTGTACTGCCAGGCCAACGCCACCAAGTGGACCGACGCCTGGACGACGTTCGCCAACGTGGAGAAGGCGTGGGCGCTGCGTCAGGACCAACTGCCCTCCACCCACCCGGTGGCCGCCGACATGGTCGACATCCAGGCGGTCGAGGTCAACTTCGACGGCATCACCTACGCCAAGGGCGCCTCGGTCCTCAAGCAGCTCGTGGCCTACGTGGGAGTGGACGCGTTCTTCGCCGGCGTACGCGCCTACTTCCAGGAGCACGCCTTCGGCAACACCGAGCTCAGGGACCTGTTCAGGCACCTTGAGGCCACCTCCGGCCGGGACCTGTCGGGCTGGTCGCACGACTGGCTGGAGAGCACCGGCGTCAACACGATGCGTCCGGAGTTCGAGGTGAACGACGAGGGCGAATTCACCTCCTTCGCCGTACTCCAGGAGGCCGCCGCCGAGCATCCGACGTTGCGCTCGCACCGCCTCGCGATCGGCCTGTACGACCGCACCGAGCAGGGCATCGTGCGCCGCGAGCGCGTGGAGCTCGACGTGCGCGGTGAGCGCACCGAGGTGCCGGAGCTGGTCGGCCTCGCCCAGCCCGACCTGGTACTGATCAACGACGACGACCTCACCTTCACCAAGATCCGCCTGGACGAGCGCTCCCTGCGCACCGTGGTGGAGGGCGCCGGTCGGATCCGCGAGTCCCTGCCGCGCGCGCTGGCCTTCGGCGCCGCCTGGGACATGACCCGCGACGGCGAGATGGCCGCGCGCGACTACGTCGCGCTGGTCATCTCCGGAATCAGCGGCGTGGACGACGTCATGGTCGCCCAGACCCTGCTGCGCCAGGCCACCTCGGCGCTGCACTCCTACGCCGACCCGGCCTGGCGCCCGTTCGGCTTCGAGCAGCTCTCCGACCGGCTGCGCGAGCTGCTGACCACCGCCGAGCCGGGCAGCGACCTGCAGCTGGCCTACGTCAACGCGCTGGCCGCCACGGCGGTCGGCGACGCCCACCTGTCCCTGCTCCAAGGACTGTTGGACGGGGCGATCACCGTTGACGGTCTGGTCGTGGACACCGAGCTGCGCTGGACCCTGCTGCGCCGCTTGGTCGCGAGCGGCAAGGCCGGCGAGGCGGAGATCTCCGCCGAGCTGGAGAGGGACCCGACGGCGGCCGGCCGGCGACACGCCGCCGGCGCCCGGGCCGCGATCCCCACCTCCGAGGCCAAGGCCGCGGCGTGGGACAGGATCGTGGGCGAGGAGCTGGCCAACGCCGAGTTCCGGGCGGTGGTGCTGGGATTCACCGAGCCCGGCCAGGCCGATCTGTACCGGCCCTACGTCGACAAGTACTTCGCGCAGCTGGCCCCGGCCTGGGAGAAGTGGACCAGCGAGTTCGCGCAGACCTTCGCCGAGGTGATGTACCCGCGCGACCTGGTGGAGGAGGCCACCCTGGAGCGCACCGACTCCTACATCGCCGAGAACGCACCCGCTCCGGCCCTGCGTCGTCTGCTGATCGAGGGCCGGGCCGGTGTGGAACGCGCCCTGCGCGCCCGCGCCGTCGACATCGCCGCAGGCCAGAAGCAGGATTAGTCCCACGGACGGTGCGGCGGCCCGGGGTTTCCCGGGACCGCCGCGCCTCACGGTCGGGCCGGAGTTCCACGCGCCCCGGTGAGGACCGGCGCCGTCAAGGCCGGGGGCTCCCTTTCCTCCGGCGAGACGCCGACCTGGGCGCTCGTGTCCGCCCGTTCGATCGTCGTGGAGCCGCATCGCCCTGTGCCCGGGTCGCCTTCTCCGGACGAGAAGAGTGCGTCACGGCCCCCACCCGTCGGCCCTCACCGCATCGACCTCCTCGGCATGGGCCTGCTCCGCCTCGTCGCGCAGGCGCCCGAGCGGCACGTGGTCCACCACCGCCTCCCGCGACCGTGCGGTGGAAGAGCGGCGCGACACCGCGCTAGAGGGCGTTCCCCCCGGTTCCGCCGACCGGGCCGAGGGTACGTCGGATGTGCGCCACCATCCGGGGGTCGGCGAGCAGCTCGTCCACGAGCACCGGTTCGCCCTCCCCGTTGGTCAGGGGGATACGCCAGTTCGGGTACTCGTCACTGGTACCGGGTTGGTTCTGCATCCTCCGGTCGCCCACCACGTCGGTGAGCGCCACTCCGACCATCCGGGCGGGGGTGGACATCAGGTAGGCGTGCATGGCCGCCACCACGGCGCCGGGGTCGGCCACCGGATCGACCTCGTCATCGAGCAGGCCCAGTTCCACCAACAGCTCCCGCCACCGCTCCACACGGTCCTCCGCGTCGGCGCGTTCCTGCTCGACCGGCCGGTCGAGCAGACCCAACCGGTCGCCTAGTTCCCCATGTTCCGCGGACAGGTATGACGCCCCCGGCGG
>CALGOD010000099.1 GCA_937957845.1 uncultured Nocardiopsis sp. | reverse complement strand
CGGCGATCACGGTGAACGCCGCGATCCCCGCCTTGGCGGCCCCGTAGTTGGCCTGGCCGACGTTGCCGTACAGACCGGAGGGGGAGGAGGTGTTGATGATCCGGGCGTCGACGTCCTGCCCGGACTTGACCGTCTCCCGCCAGTGGGCCGCAGCCGCCCTGGTGCAGCAGAAGACGCTGCCGAGGTGGACGCGCACGACCTCGTCCCACTCCTGCCGGTCCATGTTGACCAGCATGCGGTCGCGCAGGATGCCGGCGTTGTTCACCAGCACGTCCAGCCTGCCGAACTCCGACAGCGCCGTCTCCACGATGGAACGGGCGCCCTCGGTGTCGGCGGCGTCGGCGTGGTTGGCGACGGCCCGGCCGCCCAGGGCACGGATCTCGGCCACCACCGAGTCCGCCGCCTCGGGCGAGCCGCCGCGGCCGTGGACGTCGCCGCCGAGGTCGTTCACGACCACCGCGGCGCCCTGCCGGGCGAACTCCAGGGCGTGGGCGCGTCCCAGCCCCCGGCCGCCTCCCGTCACGATGACGACTCGGCCTTCACACATCGCGGTCATGCGCAGCTCCTCACGGGCTCCAGGTAGAGACTTCTGACGGGTCGAGGTATTCGTCCAGGCGGACCAGGCGCGCGGAGGCGTCCAGGTAGCCGACCACGCAGACCGCGACATCCCTGGTGGTGCCGTCGTCGCGGTGGAAGCGGACGGTGTGCTGCTCGCAGAAGCCGTCGGTTCCGACGATCCGCCTGGCGTCGCGGTACTCCCACCGCCCCAGGCGCGCGCGCATCTTCTGCAGGACGGGGACCATGTCGCGGAACGGCCGGGCCCGCGGGCCGCCGCTCTGCCAGACCACCGCGTCGGGGGCGGTCACGGCCAGCATCGCCTCCCAGTCCCCGGCGGCCGCGTGCCGGAAGAACGCGTCCGCGCAGGCGGTGACCTGGTCGGCGGGGAGTTCGACGGGTCCGGTGCCGGTGGCTCGCGGGGTGCTCACGGGCACTCCAGGACCACGGAGCAGTTCTGGCCGCCGAACCCGAAGGCGTTGACCTGCACGCGGTCGAAGTCGCCGGTGGCCGGGGCGCCCACCACGACGGAGAAGTCGGCGCCCTCCTCCACCTCGCTGGTCGTGGGGATGTGGGCCAGGCGGCCCGTGGCCATGGCGTGCAGCGCGGCCAGGACGCCCATGGCGCCGGAGGCCGCACCGGTGTGGCCGACGTTGCCCTTGACGGAGGTCACGTGCAGCGAGTCGCCGCGGTGGCCGAACACCTCGTTGATCGCGGTGATCTCCACGGTGTCGCCCTTGGGGGTGCTGGTCGCGTGGGCCACCACGGCCCTGATGTCGTCGGGGGCCAGGCCCGCGTGCCGCTGGGCCCGGCGCATGGCCTCCGCCTCCCAGCGGCCCGACGGGTCGGGGGAGGAGGGGTGGTAGCCGTCGGAGAGGGAGGCGTATCCGCGCAGCAGGCCGTAGACGCGGGCGCCCCGGGCGCGGGCCCGGTCGGCGCGCTCCAGCACCACCACGGCGGCGCCCTCGCCCTCGACCAGGCCGCTCCTGCGCCGGTCGAACGGCATCGTCGCCAGAGCCGGGTCGCTGACCGCCCCGGACATGCCGTAGGCGGTCTGGGAGTGGTACAGCACCTCGCTGAGGCCGCGTTCGGTGCCTCCGGCGATGACCACGTCGGCCCGGCCGGACTCGATCATCTCCGCGGCGGTGCCGATCGCGTCGAGTCCCGAGGCGCACGCGGTGGAGACGGTGAGCAGGGGGCCGTGCAGGCGCCAGCGGAGGGCGATCTGCCCGGCCGCCATGTTGGGCCAGGCCTGGATGTTGAGTTTGCGGGGCACGGCCTGCGGCCCCTGGGTGTCGAGTAGTCGCTGGGCCTCCACCAGTGATCCGGCGCCGGCCATCGTGGTGCCGATGACGACGCCGGTCTCCGGCTCCAGTGGTGCGCCGTGGTCCTGTACCGCCTGCGCCGCCGCGGCCAGGGCGTACTGGGCGAACAGGTCGGTTCCGGAGAGGACGCGCTCGTCGATCCACTTGGCCGGGTCGAAGTCGGAGACGGGTGAGATCCAGGCGTGGCGTCCCGCGGACGGATCCGCCCAGGGCGCCGGTTCGACGACCGAACGCCCGGCGTCCAGTCCCGCGGTGAAGGCGGCAAACCCTGATCCCAGTGCGGATACGACACCGACACCGGTGATGGCGACTTGCTCCATGACGCGCTCCCCTCGTGCGTGACGTCGGTGGGCCTGTGCCGACGCTGGAACCTAACAGAAGTTGACGTCAGATTCAACTTGCCTTAGCTTGGGTACCCGGCCAGCGGGTCCACCGATCCGCGCCGGCCGCCAGCCCTCTGGCCGTCTGAGACAGGTGGATGAACAGTGTCCGGCCCTCTAGTGCACTCCTCCCGCAGCGGCCCCGTGCTGCTGCTCGAACTGAACCGCCCCGACCGGCTCAACGCCATGACCAAGCCCATGGTCAGGGAGCTCGTGGACCACCTGGAGTCGGCAGCCGCCGACCCGCAGGTGCGCTGCATCGTCCTCACCGGCGCCGGCCGCGGCTTCTGCGCGGGCGGCGACCTCTCCGACATCGCCGACGTCGACGCCCGCGTCGACGTCAACGCCGAGATCGCGGAACTGCGTGAACTGCACCGCAGCAGCCAACTCATGCACGAGATGCCCAAACCGGTCGTCGCGGCGGTCAACGGTCCCTGCGCGGGCGCGGGGCTGGCCTGGGCCTGCGCCGCCGACATCAGGATCGCCGCGCAGAGTGCGGTGTTTCGCGCCTCCTTCGTCAGCGCCGGGCTGACCGGTGACTTCGGTGGCACCTGGACCCTGCCGCGCATCGTGGGCCCCGCCCGGGCACGCGAACTGTACCTGCTCAACCGGAAGGTGGGAGCACGTGAGGCGCTGGACATCGGCCTGGTGAGCGCCGTCGTCGCCGACGAGGACCTGCGGCGCAGCGCCCTGGAGACGGCGGCGGAACTGGCCGCGCTGCCGCCCCTGGCCGTGGCCGGCATCAAGCAGAACCTCAACGACGCGCTGACACGGGACTTCCGCTCCGCACTCGACCTGGAGGCGTTCCGCCAGGCCACGGTCGCGACCTCCGCCGACTGCGGAGAGGCGGCGCAGGCGTTCCTGGAACGGCGCACCCCGCGGTTCACCGGCCGCTGAACAGCAAAAACCCCGACGGCCGCGGCGTCCGCGGCCTCCACACCACCGCACAGGCGCGGCCCCGCTCCGGAGCACCGCGCGATCCAACCCCCTGATCCCCGCGGCACCCGGTGCGGGGATCCCTCACCCAACAGGAGGAACGCCGTGTCGCCAAAGACGATCGGTTCCGCTCTCGTGGCCGCGGCCGTGCTCTGCTCGGCCGCGGCGTGCTCCACCGGGGGCTCCGCCGGGGCGGACGGAGACTGCGTGGTCCGGATCGGCTCCGTCTTCAGTCAGACCGGTGCCGCCTCGGCGTTCGGCGTGGACGGCGAACGCGCCGTCGCGCTGGCGATCGAGGACGTCAACGCCGAGGGCTTCGAGGTCGACGGCCAGGACTGCACCATCGAGTACCAGGCCGAAGACATGGCCAGCGACCCCAACAACGCGGCAGCCCTGGCCCAGGACCTCATCAACGGCTTCGGGGCGCAGTTCATCTTCGGACCCGACATGGCCTCGGCCGTCCCCCCGGTGGCCACCGCGGTGCAGCGCTCCGGCAACACGATGCTGCTGTCGGTGTCGACCGGAATGGACGAGTACACCGGCCAGGGGGAGCCGTTCTTCCGGCTGTCCCCGCCCGACGGGGCGATGGTCAACGACGGCTACATCCCCACGGTGGTGCAGGAACTGGGCGACGTCGAGAAGGTCGCCGTGCTGATGAACGACGACGAGACCGGCCGTCAGCTCGCCCCCGTCTACGCCGAGGCCTTCGCCGCGGTCGGGGTCGAGACGGTGCAGACCGAGTACTACGACTCAGGCGCGACGAACTTCTCGCCGATCGTGCGGCGCATCGACGCCGACGCCGTGGACGCACTCTTCATCGGCTACAACAACGACGGCTCGGCCGCTGCGATCATGGACGCCGCGCTTGAGGCGGGCCTTCCCGGCACCTTCATCACCCGCGGTATCTCGCCCCAGCCCGGCAACGACCGCGCCGACCAGTTGGACGCCTACACCTGGCTCATCCTCGGCGCCGACCCGCTGTACCCGGCCGACGA
>CALGOD010000098.1 GCA_937957845.1 uncultured Nocardiopsis sp. | reverse complement strand
CCCATACGTCTCTTTCACTCTTTTGTCCGCGACGGCTGATTTCCTTTTCGGCGCGATCTTCATCACGATCCTGCTGGGACGGGGAGTCGACCCGTGGCTGCTCGGCCTGGCGATGGGCTCGGGAAACCTGGTGTCGCTTCTGATCGAGGCCCCGAGCGGAGCGCTGGGCGACCGGTTCGGGCACCGCAGACTCATGGTGGTGGGGCTGGCCCTGTGGGGTGCGGGCTTCGCGTTGTTCGGCCTCGCGGACGGGCTCGTGGCGACGTTCTCCGGCATGTGCCTGTGGGCGATCGGCTTCCCCCTACAGTCGGGAACGCTCACCGCCCTGGTCGTCAACCGGATCGGAAGCCACTCCCGGGCCGAACGGATCTCACGGACGGTGCGCTTCGGCCAGGTCGCGGGGAACAGCGGCGCGGTGCTGGGCGCGGCATCGGTGATGGTGGCCGGAACCTGGTGGCCCGCCGACACCCTGGTCACGGCGGGCGGAGTGTTGTTGGTGGCGCTGGCGCTTCTGGCCCCGGTGTGCTTCCCCTCCTCTCCGGGACAGCCGGGGAGGCGACTCACCGCGATCATCCGGGACTCGGCCAGGTTGGTGGCCGGCCGGCGTTTCCTTCCGCTGGTGGCGCTGACCGCCTCCCTGACCGCCGGCACGTCCCTGCTGGTGGTGTCCTGGCAACCGATGCTGCTGACGGCCCACGGCGAGGACGTGCGGCTGAACGGTGTGACACTGCTGGCCATGACGTCGTCCCTGGCGCTGGGCGCCGTGTGCGCGAGGTTCGTCGATCGGGGACGGCGTCCCCATACGTGGGCGCCGGCATGCGCGGCGTTCGTGGGCCTTCCCCTGGTCCTGACCGCGCACGGTCTCCTTCCACTGGCCCTGGGACTGGTGGCGGCGGAATTCCTGATCGGGCTGACCGGGGTGCTGTCGGGCGTGTGGCAGCAGCTGATGTTCACCGACGCCGACCGCAACACGATGTTCTCGATGTTGGGCATGGTCGCGGGCCTGGTCAGGGCACTGCTCCTGGTGTCCTTCGGGGGGTTGTGGGGATCACTCGGGCTGGCGTGGGCGGTGACCGTCATGAGCGCGGTCGGCGTGGTCACGGCGGTGTCCGCCGGAGTACTGGCCAGGGTGCTGCCGGAGTCGACACGGTTCACCGAGGCCGCCGGGGCGCGTACCCGGACCTGAGGAGGGCGCGTCCTTCGTCCGTCCTGCGGCGGAAGAGCGCGCCCTGGGCCGGTCACCGACACACGTGCGGCGTGGACCTTACGCGGGAGCGTAGGTGAGGCAGTCCGCCTGGTTCTGCAGGAGACCGACGGCGATGGCCGACGCCTGGCACTCCAGCTGGACGTTGTGCTGACAATCGCCCATCTTGCAGGCGCCGACGTGGCCGACACGGCCGGGGTCCCCCCCTTGGACGTCAGCGGCGAAGAAGGTGTCGCATTGGGCCTGACTGCTGCTGTTCCCCACGGTGATGGCCAGTGCGTGGCAGGTGTGCTGGTCGTTGTAGGCGCAGGCGTCCACCTGGCACGAGTTCACCACGGGCATGTCCATAGCGGTCCTCCGAAGACATCGACGATGCATCAGAGGCTGCTGGACGAAGCGCCGGACTCCCGGTAGACCACTCCGTGCCGCCCGGAAGCCGACCAAGTCTTGGGGATGGTTTGGTGCGGGCGTCACCGGCACGGCGCTCGGATGACGACCGAGGTGGAAAGGGCCGCACCGCCGTTCGACCCCGGCGTGTCCACTCCG
>CALGOD010000097.1 GCA_937957845.1 uncultured Nocardiopsis sp. | reverse complement strand
GCCAACACAGTGGACTGGTGCGGCGAGATGAAAGGGTATGAGTTCTCGGATCTCTACGTTGATTCCTACTGGGGAGCGTTCGACACCCGGGAGGAGTACGTCACGAGCATCCAGGGATACGTTTCCTGCGGCTCAGGGGAATGAACCCTAGGAGCAGCGCACCGACGCGTGGTAGGCGTAACGCGACACCCAGTCGTCCGGGCGTTCTGGTCCGGTGCGCCAACATGCCCGCATGGCCTCGTTCTGCAACCTCGGCCCCGCGCGAATGGCGAGCAGATGGAGGAGGGCGACGAGAGTGCCCGGGCTCTACGTCTGCCCTTCAGTGATCAGACCACGAGCCGTGGTCAGGGGCACCCACTCATCAAGGCCCTCGTCAGACTCCTTCAAGTCCCTGAACAGTTCGATGTTCCGCCCCACGGCCACCTGATAAAGACTCTACGAACCGTACGGAAAGAAGTCGGGGGTGATGGCCGTGTCAGCTCTCCGGAGCTGACACGACCATCGTGGTGTACGGACTGGGTTCTTCAGAGCAGGATCATGGCCAGGTGGTGAGCCAGGGCTCCAGCGAGGGTGGCCAGGGTATAGCCGCCCAGATGCCAGACCATGCGGCGCAGCCGGCTGGGCTTGCGGTGGCCGGGTGGACGCTTGGAGCGGCGGAGGCTCCCGGCGAAGCCGGGATGGAAGCGGGCCGTTATCCGGCGCGAACCGGGGACGCGGAATCGCAGGCACGGGCCGGCGATCCGGCGCGGTCGTGTGTTCCGCGCGCTGCGGGATCTGCACGGGTGGGCCAAACTCGACCGGGCAAGCCCGGTCCGGCTGTTGTCACGCCTGCTCTGGGACGAACACGGGACCTTCCCGCACTGGCTCGCCCCGAAGGCACGGAACATGGCCGCTTCGGGGTTCGGACGCGGTCCCATGGAACTGCTGCGCAGTGACGCGGAACTGCTGGAGTTGCGCGGCATCGGGCGCACCGCCCACGCCGATACGCAGTTCGCCGCGCTCTTCGGGGTCCGTCTGGAGTCCCCCTTCCTGGACCGGTCCGTCGTGGAAGCCGCCCTGACCTTCCGCATGGGGGACCGGGGCTCACCTTGGAAGTACAAGCCGCAGTTGACGGAGGCTATGAGGGACCTCCTGCCCGAGGTGATCGCACAGCGCCGTACGAAGGGCGGCACGGATGCCGACCACCACCTGGGGCTGCGTGCCCATCTGGCGAAAATATCGACCCTTCTCGACGGCTGGTTGGCGGACCACGGCCTGATCGATCCGCGAATGGTGTGCCAGGAGTTGCACAGGGCGGCGTCCGGAAGGGAAACATCGTGGGGATTGCTGGAACCGGTGATCTCCGCTGAGGTGTGGGGGCGCGCGGTCGAAGCGAGTCCTGCACCCTCATGGACACGCATCCCGGCGCGGCAAGAGGCGGGGAGATGACCCTTCCATCGTCGCTTTCTCTCGCCCCGCACCTACGGTTGGTCTGTTTCCCTTCTATGTGCGTCGCCTTGGACGTGGAGAAGGGCTCGGTGTTACTGCTGTCCGAGGAAGCCGGCCAGATCATCACGCACCTGCGTGGCGCAGAGGGTGCGACCTCGGTTCTCTCCCTGTGCCCGGCCCAGAAACGAACACTTGTGGCGTTGATGGACACAGGTGTCCTTCTCCAACGCAAGGAAGATCGTTCCTGGGAGAGGGTCGCTCAGGGGGTCCCCTCTTCACCCAGTTGGGGAACACGG
>CALGOD010000096.1 GCA_937957845.1 uncultured Nocardiopsis sp. | reverse complement strand
GGACCGTGTTGCCCTCCACCCCGACCGGGCGGACGTCGCTGCCGGTCAGCACCATCCAGGTGAACCGCCGGAGCCCCTTGACCGCCTCCAGGATCTGGCTCCAGGCGCCCTGCACCCGCCCCAGGTCCAGGGTCCCTCCGGGCGCCGCTCCCGGGGCGGGGGCGGCGCTCTGCCGGGCCGGGACGTCCCAGCCCGTGGGTTCGGAGCGGTGCTCGGCGGGGGCGGGCCGTGCGCCGGGGGCCGGGTCGGGTCGGACCGCCGGGGCCGGGGCCGGGGCCGGGGCCGGGGCCGCCTGGGCCCGTACGGGCTCCGAGGGGACCGCCGGAGAGGGCTGCGCGACCGGCGCGACCGGCACGGACACGGGTGGGGCCGGGGCGGCAGGGGGCGCGACCGCTCCGGAGGAGACCCTGCGCTCCAACTGCTCCAGGCGGGACAACAGGGCCGTGCCCTGGTCTCCGTCGGTGCCCGGTAGCAGCACCCGCGCGCACATGAGTTCCAGGACCAGGCGGGGCGCGGTGGCGCCGCGCATCTCGGTCAGTCCCTGGTTGACGATGTCGGCGGCGCGGGTGAGCTCGGCCGGCCCCAGGCGGGAGGCCTGTCCCCTCATCTGTTCGGCCGCCTCGGGGGCGACGTTGACCAGACCCTTGTCCAAGGCGTCGGGGACGGCGGCGAGAACGACCAGGTCGCGGAAACGCTCCAGGAGGTCCGTGGCGAACCGACGCGGGTCGTGACCGCCCTCCACCACACGGTCGATCAAACCGAACACCGCGGCACCGTCGCGCGCTCCGAGTGCGTCGACCATCTCACCGAGCAGGCTGGAGTCGGTGTAGCCCAGCAGCGAGACGGCGCCCTCACGGGTGATGCCGCCCTCGTCCGAGCCGGCGATGAGCTGGTCCAGAACCGAGAGCGAGTCGCGCGCCGAGCCCGCGCCCGCGCGTACGACCAAGGGCAACGCCGCCGGGTCGTAGGAGACGCCCTCCTGCTGGAGCAGGTCCTCCATGAGCTCCCTGAGGGTGCTCGGTGGGATGAGGCGGAAGGGGTAGTGGTGCGTCCGCGAGCGGATCGTGCCGATGACCTTCTCCGGCTCGGTGGTCGCGAACACGAACTTCAGGTGCGGCGGGGGTTCTTCCACCAGTTTGAGGAGCGCGTTGAAACCCTCGCGGGTCACCATGTGCGCCTCGTCGATGATGTAGATCTTGTAGCGCGAGCTCACCGGGGAGAAGAAGGCGCGTTCGCGCAGGTCCCGGGCGTCGTCCACACCACCGTGCGAGGCGGCGTCGATCTCGATGACGTCGATGCTGCCGCCGCCGTCGGGTGCCAGCGCCACGCAGGAGTCGCAGGTGCCGCACGGGTCCGGGGTGGGCCCCTCCACGCAGTTGAGGGAGCGGGCCAGGATGCGGGCGCTGGTCGTCTTGCCGCAGCCGCGCGGACCACTGAACAGATAGGCGTGGTTGATCCTTCCGCTGCGCAGCGCCTGGCGCAGCGGTTCCGTCACGTGGTCCTGCCCGCGCACCTCGCCGAACGTCGCGGGCCGGTACTTGCGGTACAGCGCGATGCTCACGGTGTGATCACTCCCCTGGTCCCTGCCACGTGTCCATTCAACCCGCGGGCGGTGACAGCTCGCGCCGGTTGGCATGGAACGGGAGGGGTTCGACCGGGCCGGAGAAAGAAAAGGACCCCCCGCGCACCCGCCAGAGCCTACTTATCCTTGCTGCCTTCCGGCC
>CALGOD010000095.1 GCA_937957845.1 uncultured Nocardiopsis sp. | reverse complement strand
GCGACCACCGAGATCTACACTCTTTCCCTACACGACGCTCTTCCGATCTCGTGAGGCTCAGTCGTTCCTGATCACCGGGATCATGCCGGTGACCTCCTCCGCGCCGCTCGGGATCGGGTCGGGCAGCAGGGACCGTACCCGACGCTGGATCGCGCGCGTGACCTTCTCCTGGGGCTCACCGGCGTCGATCACCAGGTAGCGCTCGGGGTCGGCCTTGGCCAGCTCCAGGAATCCCTTGCGGACGCGTTCGTGGAACTCCGCGGACTCCCCCTCGATACGGTCGGCCGGTCCTCCCAGGCGGGACAGACCGTCCTCGGGCCGTACGTCCAACAGCACCGTCAGGTCCGGCACCAGGCCTTGGGTGGCCCAGTCGCTGATGTCGCGGATGTCGTCCACCGACAGCTCCCGGCCCGCGCCCTGGTAGGCGAGCAGGGAGTCCACGTAACGGTCGCTGATGACCACCGCACCGCTTCGCAGGGCGGGCAGGATCTCCTGCTCGACGTGGTCGGCCTTGTCGGCCGCGTACAACAGCACCTCGGCGCGTGAGGTGATGTAGGAGTTCTCCTTGTCCAACAGCAGACCGCGCAGGCGCATACCGAGCTTGGTCGCGCCGGGCTGTCGCGTACCGATCACCTCGAAGCCCTGGTCGCGCAGCCACACCGTCAGTTCGCGCACCTGGGTGGACTTGCCCGCACCCTCACCGCCCTCGATGACGATGAACGCGCCCCCGGGCTTGACCTCTTCGTCCTCTTCGTCCTTGAGCTCCACCCCGCGCAGCGCCGCGAGCAGCTCCGGGAGCAGACCGGGGCCCGCCTCGGGGTCGTCCCGGCGGTTCATCTGGCGGTAGCAGACCAGGGCGACGACGATGGCCGCCAGGCCGGAGACCATGAGCACGACACCGCTGCCGCGGAGGTCGTAGGTGAGCGCTCCGATCGGGACGGAGTGGCTTCCGACGAGTCCGGCCGCCAACGGGGCCAACGCGGTGGCGCCCACCAGGACGATGCGGGCGGCACCGTGCAGGAAGGCGAAGGTGCGTCCCCGGTACTCGTCCTCCACCTCGTGGCCGAGCATGGTCAGGCCGATCACCCAGGCGATACCCGCGCCCACACCGAGGATGGTGGTGAGGACCGCGGTCAGCACCATGTCGGCGACGGCCCCGGCGAACAACAGGGCCAGACCCGCCAGGACGATGCTCAGACCGAACAGTCGCCTGCGGCTGAACCGCTTGAGGACGCGGGGGCCCGCGAGCATGCCCAGCGCCATGCCCGCGAAGACCGCGGCGAAGACCACACCGAATCCGGCGTTGCCCGCGCCCAGTCCCTCGACGTGGATACGTCCGACGCCGATGACGGCTCCTCCGGCCGCGAAGGCGCCGAGCATGCCCAGGATCAGACCGCGTACGAGCGGGGTACCGCCCGCGTAACGCCACCCGGTCCACACCGAACGCAGGATGCCGCTGTCGCGGGTGTCGCTCTCGCTGTCCTTGGAGGGCTTGTGCTTGGGGATCGGCAGCCCCGCGATGACGATCGCCGCGATGAAGAAGGTGAGGCCGTTGAGGTAGAGCGCGACGTCCGCCTCGGGACTGGCCATCGAGGGCAGCAGCGCGCCGAGCACGTTGCTGACGGAGGCGAGCGCGGCGAACAGCAGCGCCGCGACGGGGGCCGTGCCGTAGGTGGTGAGCAGGCTGAGCTGGTTGGCCTGCTCCAGAAGCCTACGGGGGACCAGGTTGGGGACCGTGGCGTCCTTCGCCGGCGCCCAGAACAGGGCGACGATCTCGGCCAGGAGGTTGGCGATGAGCAGCCACTCCAGGGCGAAACCGGGGAGGAACAGGCCCACGAGGGGGATGGAGACGTAGAGGAGTCCCCGAAGGACGTCCCCGATCACCATCGTCCACTTGCGGTCGAGGCGGTCGGCCACCACCCCGGCCAGCGGACTCAGCAGGATCGACGGGGCGAGCTTGATCACCACGACGCCGCTGACGGCCAGGTACTGGACGAGTTGGGAACTGTCGGCGGTGAAGATCGCCGCCAGGGACATCAGAGCCAGCAGGCTCAGCCAGTCACCCAGGCTGGAGAGGGAAAGCGAGATCCACAGCCTTCGGAAGGGTGTGATCGCGAGGACGTTACGCGCCTCGGCCGGCGCTCCCAGGGGTGTAGATCTGCTCATAGCGCTCAAGATTATCGGTGAGGGGGAAAAGGAACGACGGGCCGAGGCCCGTCCTGGATTCGGTGGTCACCGCTGGGGGCGACACACGTTTTCACGTC
>CALGOD010000094.1 GCA_937957845.1 uncultured Nocardiopsis sp. | reverse complement strand
GACCCCGACGTCATGGACACCTGGGCCACCTCCTCGCTGTCCCCGCAGATCGCCTCTGGTTGGGAGCGCGACCCGGACCTCTACGAGCGCGTCTTCCCCATGGACTACCGTCCGCAGGGACAGGACATCATCCGTACCTGGCTGTTCTCCACGGTGGTCCGGGCTCACTTCGAGAACGACACCCTGCCCTGGAGGACCGCCGGTATCTCCGGCTGGATCCTGGACCCGGACCGTAAGAAGATGTCCAAGTCCAAGGGCAACGTCGTCACTCCTTTGGCGCTGTTGGAGAAGTACAGCTCCGACGCGGTCCGTTACTGGGCCGCCAGCGGACGCCTGGGCACCGACACCGCCATGGACGAGGGGCAGATGAAGGTCGGCCGCAGGCTGGCCATCAAGATCCTCAACGCCAGCAAGTTCGTCATGTCCGTGGCGGGCGAGGAGACCTCCGCCGACCCCGCTCGGGTCACCCAGCCGCTGGACCGGGCGATGCTGGCCGCGCTGGCCGACGTGGTGGAGGAGGCCACCGCGGCCTTCCAGGCCTACGACCACACCCGGGCCCTGGACTGCACCGAGCGCTTCTTCTGGGACCTGTGCGACGACTACCTGGAGCTGGTCAAGGCCCGCGCCTACGACACCGACTCCGACGAGGGCGCCTCCGCCCGGGCCGCGCTGTTGATCGCCCTGAACGCCCTGCACCGACTCTTCGCGCCCTTCCTGCCCTTCGTCTCCGAAGAGGTCTGGAGCTGGTGGCAGGAGGGCTCGGTCCACGTCCAGGACTGGCCCGAGGCCGCCGAGTACCGTGCCGCCGCGGCGGACGGCGACTCGGCCGTCCTGGAAGCGACCGCCGAGGTGCTGCGCACCGTGCGCAAGACCAAGTCCGAGGCCAAATTGTCCATGCGGGCCGAGGTCGAGCACGTCAGGGTGTCGGGCAAGCAGGCCGAAGCCGCCCGCGCCGCCAGTGGTGACATCGCCGCCGCGGGACGCACCGCCGCGATCGACTTCCACACCACCGACGACGCCGAGCGCACCGTCGAGGTGACGCTGCCCGAGACCACCGAGGAGTAGCGCCTCCACAGGGCGGGGCCGGGGAAGGTGCCGCAGGCGGGGCCAGGAGGAAGAACACCGCGCGGGGGCGGGGCCGGAGGAATCCGGCCCCGCCCCCGACCGATGGTGACGGAGAGCCGGTTCCACGCCCCAGGGGCGATAGGCTCGGCCAATGTGAGTACCACATCCTTGGCAGACGGACGGATCGCGGTCACGGTCCAGCGCCTGGACCCTGACCTTCCCTTGCCCGCCTACGCTCATCCCGGTGATGCGGGCGCGGATCTGTGCACCGCCGTCGACATCGTCCTGGACCCGGGGGAGCGTGCCACGGTCCCCACCGGACTGGCCATCGCACTCCCCGACGGGTACGCCGCCTTCGTGCATCCGCGTTCGGGGCTGGCCGCGCGATGCGGACTCACCCTCGTCAACGCACCGGGAACGGTCGACGCCGGGTACCGGGGGGAGATCAGGGTGACTCTGATCAACACCGACAGGACCACCCCGGTCAAGCTGGCCAGAGGTGACCGGATCGCGCAGCTGGTCGTCCAGCGTGTGGAACGGGCGATGTTCGTCGAGGCGGACTCCCTGCCGGAGTCGCCCCGGGGGACAGGCGGTTTCGGTTCGACCGGGGGTCATGCCGCACAACGGTGACGGTGCTCCCCATCCCCGGTGTCATTCCGGGACCAACGTGAAGCGAGAGGTGAAGGCGTGTTCGGACGCCGCCGCAAGAAGCGGGACGAGCAGACGGAGAGAACGGGAACGGAGGCCGCACCCCAGCGTGAGGGAGCGGCCGGGGCGGTCTCCTTCGACAACGAGGTCGAGCCCGAGAAACCCGTGAAGGGACCGGCCAAGGAGGCCGACCGCCACCGTGCCACCGGTCCGTGGGACTCCGAGGAGGATTTTCCCGAGGCCAAGCGCATGGACCTGGGCAGCATGCTCCTGCCCATGGAGCAGGGCACCGAGATCCAGGTCAACGTCGCCCAGGACGCCCAGGGCAAGCAGAAGATCATCGGCGTGACCCTGGTGCGTGGAAAGAGCGCGCTGCAGGTGCAACCCTTCGCCGCGCCCAAGTCCTCCGGGCTGTGGGACGAGATGCGCGAGGAGCTGCGCGAGCAGGTCACCAAGCAGGGGGGTAAGGCCGAGGAGCACGACGGTACCTTCGGCCCCGAACTCAAGGCCCTGATCCCGGTCAAGGGGCGCAAGACCGAGGACGGCAGACAGCTCGCCCAACGCGTGCGCTTCATCGGCGTGGACGGCCCCCGGTGGGTGCTGCGGGGAGTGATCCGCGGTGACGGCGCCTCCAAACCCGAGACGATGGCCGAGGTCGAACAGCTCTTCGCCGGCATCGTGGTGGTGCGCGGCGACCAGCCGGTACCCCCGAGCGAGCTGCTGCCGATCACCGTGCCCAAGCAGATCCAGGAGCAGATGGCCCAGGCCGCCCGGACGCGCGCGGCCCAGCAGGCGGCACAACGGGGCAACGCGGGCCGCTCACCGAACGGCGCGGCGCCCGGTGGCGCACCGGAGGGGCCAGGACGGTCCTGAGCCCGGGGCGCGGAGGGGGCACCACGGGCACCCGTCTTCCGTAGGCTGTGCCGCATGACACAGACAACGCAGACCGGTGTGCCCCAGGTGCTTCCCGAGGACTGGAACCGCGCCCTCGCCGTGGTGGCGCATCCCGACGACCTGGAGTTCGGTGCCTCCTCGGCGATCGCGAGGTGGACCGGCCAGGGCAAGGACGTGGTGGAGCTGCTGGTCACCAAGGGCGAGGCCGGTATCGAGAGCATGGCTCCGGAGGAGTGCGCCCCGCTGCGCATGGCCGAGCAGCGCGCGTCGGCGGAGGCCGTGGGTGTGGCCACCGTGGAGTTCCTCGACTTCCCCGACGGCACTCTGGAGTACGGGCTGGAGCTGCGTGCGTCGCTGGCCGCCGCGATCCGGCGACACCGGCCCGAGGTGATCGTCTCCATCAATTTCCGTGAGCACTTCGCCGGCGGGAGCGGGTTCAACCACGCCGACCACCGGGTGCTGGGGCCGGCCCTGCTGGACGCGATACGCGACGCCGCCAACCGTTGGGTGTTCCGTGAGCAGTTCGAGGAGGGCCTCCAACCCTGGGCGGGGGTGCGCTTCGCGGCCTTCGGCGGCTCTCCCCGCGCCACCCACTACGTGGAGTTGAGCGAGGGCGACCTGGCCGCCGGAGTGGCCTCGCTGGCCGCCCACGAGGTCTACCTGGCCAACCTCTCAGGGTTCGACCAGGAGGCCTTCCTGCCCCAGGCCGCCGCCCGCACGGGGGAGTGGGCGGGCGTCCCGCTCGCCACCGGGTTCGAGGTCTTCGAGGTGTGACCGGCGGCCCGGTCTCAGTGGGCCGGACCGGGGTCCACGGGCTCGGTGACCCGGCCCAGGAAGAGGATCGCCTCGCGACGGCGCAGGACGAACACGAACGGCCGGTCCACCGTGAAACGGATCGGTCGAGGCGGTACGGCCGCCGCCATGAGCATCATCACCGCGGTGGCGGCCGCCCCCTCGGCGCCTTTCTCGTCCACTCGCAGCACCGACTGGTGCAGGATCTCGTCGGCTCTGAGCGGCTCCTCGCTGATCCCGTCGAAGCGGGCGGTGTCCGTGGCCAACCGGCGTACTCCCAGGGCGGCCAGTGGCCCCAACAGGGACACGTCGCTCTCCACCCCGAAGCGCGGCAGCGCCAGGTCGACCTGCTGTGGGGAGCTCCCGCGGTACAGCTCCCCGAGTGTCCGGGCCGAGATCGGTCCGGGCTCGGTGGTGTGCTCCTCGGGCAGCAGCACGTCCAGGGTCAGCTCGTGGTCACCCTCCAGGCTCACCATGCTCCATCCGTGCCCGCTCGCGTGGGGCATGCGGGCCGATCGGTGCATGGTGGGCACCCGTCGCCTTCCGGAGGGCGTGTGGAAGGGCCGTTCACGGGTCTGTCGGGGATCGAAGGGGTCGGGCCAGACCACCTTCACCCACAGCGCGTTGACCAGGAGCAGACGCACATCGGAGTGGATGCTTCCGGGAGGGAGCAGTTCCTCGATCAGCCCGCGGGTCACCTCCGCCACCTTGGCGTTGATCCGGGAACGCACCCCCTCGGCGTCGTGCGCGAAGTCGGCGTGTTCCACCTCGGCGCCGGCGCGTTCGCCCACCCGCGCCTCGAAACCCGGTACCACCTTCAGGTCGGCGGGCACGTACAGCCCGTTGAGCGTGGCCAGGTCCGGTCCGGAGTCGTCGGATCCGGCCACGGCCTCGTCCAAGGACCTCAACTGGCCCTCGGTGTCTTCGCCCAACAGGTTCTGGAGCTCGGCCAGGGTCTGCTCCGCCGCACCCGTGGCCAACAACGCCAGCACGGTACCCACGGAGTAGGGAGACCACACGTGTGACCGTCCGGGCCGGGTCAGAGCCCGGTCCAAGGCCGCGGCGAACTCCAGATGGTCCCGGCGGGGGGACGTGTTCGGTTGCATGGGCTCCTCGCTCGCTGTCGGGTCCGGTGACTCTGGCCGCCAGCGTACGGACCGCCGCCCACGAGTGCCAGGACACCTGTTCCGACAAGGGCGACCGAGGACGGACCCAGAGCAGGTGGACCCGCTGCGGGGACGTACAGGACAAGCCGGGGCCGAGCATGACCAAGTGGGGCGGAGAGCGGTCACACGGCTACCGAAGGTGCTGCACCGCCTGTGACGGGTCGCATAGGCTGGGCCTTCCGCGGGTGGGCCGGCACCGGCCGCGGTACACGGTGAAGACCCACCGACCATCGATCGATCGACCGGGGAGCAGGATGACTGAGCAACGGCGGGGCGCCGGGGAGGCCGCCCGGGAGACCGGGGCGGACGAGGAGGCACGGCCTGCGGTGGACCACTCCGGGGAAGGGCGCTCCGACCACGAGTCCCACGGGTCCGGGAGGCCCGAGGTCACCGAGGACACGGTCGAGGCTCTCGTACGCTCCCAGTTGGCCAAGGCGTTGGGCGGCAAACGCGGCATGGTCGAGACGGCCATACCCACCTTGACCTTCACCCTCTCCTACATCCTCACCTCGGAGTTGCGGCTGTCCATCGGACTCGGTGCCGCCGCGGCCCTGCTCTTGGGCGCGGTCCGACTCCTGCAGCGCTCCTCGGTGCAGTACGTGGTCACCAGCCTCTTCGGCATCGGCATCGCCGCGGTCTTCGCCATGCGCAGTGGCAACGCCGCCGACGCCTTCCTGCCGGGCATCATCTACAACGCCGTCTACGCCGTGGTGCTGAGCCTTTCGGTCCTGGTGCGCTGGCCGGCGATCGGGTTGATGATCGGTCCGTTCATCGGCGACAAGGAGGACTTCACCTCCTGGCGTGCCGATCCGGCCGTGGTCTCCCTGGCCTCGCGCCTGACCTGGCTGCTGGTACTGCCGTGCGTGATCCGCGTGCTCGTGCAGTATCCGCTGTGGATGGCCGACACCTACGGCTGGGCCGACACCTTCGGTCTGCTGGGCCTGTCCAAGATCGCCATGGGATGGCCGCTCCAGGTCGCGGCGTTCGGCGCCATGGTGTGGCTGCTCGCCCGAGGGCGCACCCCCCTGGCCGACCGGGCCACCGGTGGCGCCGAAGGGGAGTAGGGCGCTCCGCCCCATGGTTCCCGGCGTCCGCGATCACCTGGGCACCGGGAACCGGAGGCAGGGTGGAGGGAAGGCCTCCCCCTCATGTGTCGGAGGTCCCCTTCGGGGGTGACAGGAGGTCCTCAAGAGCCGTCAGTGCCTCGGGCTCGGCCAGGAACACCACCGTGTTGCCCACCGACAGGGTCTTCTCGGGATCGGGCGGACGCACACCGCCGGGGCCGACCACCGCCACCAGCGCCACCCCCCGGGGAAGCGAGCCCGTCAGGTCGCTCTCCGGCCCACCCGCGAACGGGCTCTCCGCGTGCAGTACCGACTCGGCGATCTCCGCGCCCGGTAGCGGGGGCAGGGTCCCCTCCCGCTCCGTCTCCTCCTCCGGCAGGTCCTCGACCAGGTCGGCGATCAGCCGGGGTGGGGAGACCGCCAGGTCCACGCCCCAGGAATCGTTGAACAGCCACTCGTTGTCGGGGTCGTTGATGCGGGCGATGACCCGCTCCACCGCGAACTCCGTCTTGGACAGCAGGGACACCACCAGGTTCACCTTGTCGTCACTGCTGGCGGCGATCACCACGTCGAAGTCGCCCAGACGGGCGTCCTCCAGGGTGGCCAGTTCACAGGCGTCGGCCAGCAGCCATTCCACCTGGGGCATGTCGTCCACCCCGATGGCCCGGGTGTCCCGGTCGATCAGCAGCACGTCGTGCCCGTTGGAGGCCAGCTCCGCCGCGATGGAGCGACCCACGCTCCCGGCTCCCGCGATGGCGATCCGCATCTCACCCACGTCCCGTCTCGTCATCATGCAGCCGTCCGGGGAGCCCCGCCAGGTCCCGACCGTGGGAGACCACGTGCAGAACGTCGCCCTCCTCCAGGAGTTCGTCGGATCGGGCGAGGACGATCCGGCCCTGGCGAGTGAGGTAGACCACCCGCATGGGCGCCCGGTCCTCGACGTCGGCGACGCGGCGTCCCGCCCACCACGAGGGCAGGGTCAGTTCGTTCATGGCCAGGGTTCCGGAGGCGTCCTGCCACTCCGGGCCCGTCGTGAGCCGCCCGTCGCCCGGCACCATGCGCCGCAGGATCGCGTCGGCCGTCCACCGCACCGTCGCCACGGTCGGGATGCCCAGGCGTTGGTAGACCTCGGCGCGGCGCGGGTCGTAGATCCGTGCCACCACATGCTCGACCCCGAAGGCCTCGCGCGCCACCCGGGCCGCGATGATGTTGGAGTTGTCGCCGTTGCTGACCGCGGCGAAGGCCCCCGCACGGTCGATCCCGGCCGAGAGCAGGACCGCCCGGTCGTGGCCCATGCCCCGGACCGCGTGCTTGGCCACGGACCCGCGTAGACGTCGGAAGGCCTCGGGATCCTGATCGATCACCGCCACCGTGTGTCCCAGATCCACCAGGGTGTGCGCCAGGGTGGAGCCCACCCGGCCGCACCCCATGATCACGATGTGCACCTCGCCCGTACTCCCGTCGAGATAGCCGACCGCCGCGCGTACCACGCGCGTCCACATCCAACCTTGGCACACAAGATCGGAAGAGCACACGTCTGAACTCCAGTCACAAGACGGAATCTCG
>CALGOD010000093.1 GCA_937957845.1 uncultured Nocardiopsis sp. | reverse complement strand
GGACGTCCCCGACGTCCTCCCGCTGTGGACGGACGTCCTCGACCCCCTGATCGACGCGGCCCTGCACGACCCCGACGGGCTGCGGCTGGCCATGCTCGCCCTGGACTGCCGCACCGGCGAGATCACCCGCCACAGTCTCATCCCGCATCCGGGCTGCGCTCACTGTTTCCCCGACGGCGCCGGACTCGCCGTGTCCGGCGGTCTGGACCTGCGAACCCCCCAGCCGATCCGGGGCAGTGCCCTGCGTACCCGTTCCATGTCCCGGTCGGGGCTGCGCTCACGACTGTTGGACTTCCGATTCGGCCCCGCCGCCCACGTCTACCGGGACGAGGAGTCGCCGCTGTCCCTCATGACCTGCGAGACCGTCGCCCCCGGTCACACCAGGAGGGAGGGAGGCTACGGACGTTCCCTGCGTTTCTCCGACAGCGAGGTCCCGGCCTTCCTCGAAGGCGTCGAGCGTGTCACCGGCGGTCACCGACACAACGGCGCGCCCCGGGTCTTCGGCAGTTACGCCGACCTGGCCGAGGACGCGCTGGACCCCGAACGACTCGGTCTGCACGAACCCGAGTGGTACGGACATCCCGCCTTCGATCTGGTCCCCTACTCCCCCGACGTCCCCACGTGGTGGGTGTGGGGGTGGTCCACGCTGGAGCGCCGCCGGATCCTGGTGCCCGAACACGTGGCGTACTGGCACGCGGGCAGCGGGGACACCCGTTTCCTGTACGAGTCGTCCAACGGCTGCGCGGTCGGCGGAACCCTGGAGGAGGCCGTCCTCTACGGACTGTTCGAGGTGGTGGAGCGCGACGCGTTCCTGCTCGCCTGGTACTCGCGCACGCGGCTGCGCGAGATCGAGGTGGACGAAGCCGACCACGCCCTCGTCCACCTGACCGACCTGGTGGAGGAGCGCGGGCTTCGCCTGCGGCTGCTCGATCTGACCTCCGACCTGGGCATCCCCACCGCACTGGCGGTGGTGACCGCCCCCAGGGAAGTGGTCCGTGCGGGAGTCGCGCCCGCGTTGAGCCTGGCCACCGGCACCCATCTCGATCCCCGGCGCGCGATCATGGCGGCGGTGGAGGAGACCTCCACCAACGCGCTGATGTACCCCAAGTGGGTACGGATGCGCGCGTCGGTCGACGTCGAGCGCTGCCGCCCCATGCTCGATGACTTCACCCTGGTCAAGACCCTGGAGGACCACACCGGGATGCACGGGCTGTGGGAGGCGCGCCCGCACTGGGAGTTCCTGGAGTCCCCCTCCTCCACGATCTCGGCACGGGAGTTCGTCGCGGGCCGCCCCTCCTCCTTCGCCGGGGCCGACCTCACGGCCCTTCTCCGCGAGCGTCTGGAGGCCGTGCACGCGCTCGGCCTGGACGTGGTCGTGGTGGACCAGAGCAGCGCCCCGTACACGGAGGCGGCCGGCGTCCGCTCCGTGAAGGTGATCGTCCCCGGCGCCCTGCCGATGACCTTCGGCCACGCCCACCGCCGTACCCGCTCTCTGGAGCGGCTGACCCGCGCGTCGACGCTGTTCGAGGGAGGAGTGCCATGGGAGCGACACGGCCAGATCCACCCGGTACCGCACCCGTTCCCGTGACCGGGTCGAAGGTCGTGGCCGCCGATTCCGTCCGTGCTCTGGCGGATTTCCACGGCCAGTCACATGACAAGGACGTCTCCCAGGTGGAGACCCTGTTCTTCGGTCCGCGGCTGTCCAACGGCCTGGCCGAGGTCGTGCCCGGACAGTTCCGCCCGTCGCTGCCGGCGCTTTCGCCGCTGCGCGGACTGGACTCCGGCGGCCCCCCGCTCGACGGGGCCTGGACACGTGCGCAGCGCCTGCTCGCCGCGTGCGTGGAGGCGGTGCGGGTACGCCGGATCTCCGCCGCCGACCGCTACCCGGTGCACCGGGCCTATCCGTCCCCACGCGGGCTCTTCGGGGCCGACCTGTTCCTGGTCTCCGAGAGTCCCGACCCCTGGTGTCTGCGCGTGGACCCGCAGTCCCATGCCCTCCAGCCCTGGGGCGGCTCGCCCATTCCCGCGGACACGGAGGAACTCGCCGTCGCCCGTCTCGTCGTGGCGGTGGACCACCGCCGCTACCCCCCCGAGTACGGACGGCTGCGCCCCTCCCTGGCCCTCCTGGAGGGCGGGCACCTACTGGCGACGCTCGGACTCACCCTGGAACGGGCGGGGCTTCGTCCCCGCACGCACTTCGGCCCGACCGACGTCCCCGCGCCCGACGGTTTCACGCCCTGTGGCACGGTCACCCTGTCACCGGAGCGCCCGGAGGGCACGGAGAACACCGCCCCGGTGGTGGAGGCGGGGGCACTGGCCCATGTGGTCGCCACCTGCGCCCCCGCGGGTGTTCCGCTGCGCCGCTGGCTGGACGAGCGCACCAGCGGCGTGTCCACCGCCAACCTGGTCACCAGCGCCCACGTCTCCCCCGAGGAGGGGGAGCGGATCACCGCCTCGCTGGTGGCCGCCCTCGCCGCGGCCCGGACGGCCTGCCCCGCGTCACCGCGCCTGTACCGCAAGGTCCTCGTCGACGACCGGGTGGACGACCGCGCCGTGTGCGAGGTCACCGCCGAGGGCACCGCGCTTCCGGCCCGTGGCGTGCCCCGCACCGGGGAGACCAACTTCTCCTCCGCCCTCGGTTACACGCTCGCCGTGGACTTCCACCCGTGGGCGCGCGCCCACGGGGAGCGGGCCCAGACCGTTCTGCACACCCTCCTGGGCTGGATCGCGCAGTGGGGCTGCC
>CALGOD010000092.1 GCA_937957845.1 uncultured Nocardiopsis sp. | reverse complement strand
GTGCTGGTGGCGACGTCGCTCCGAGCGTTCGGCCCGCCCCTGTGGAACCTGACCACCCTGGTGCCGAACTGGGTGCCGTTCGCCTTGGCGGGTGTGCTCCTGCTCGCGGTCGGCGCCCGCTACGAGGCGAGCCTGGAACGACTACGGCGGCTGGGCAGGTGGATGGCGGGCATGCGGTGACGCGGCCGCTCCTTGACTTCGACCGGGGTCGGGGGACCAGACTCGTGCATCACCGCATGCGCGCGTTCGGACGGGCCCGGGGTGGGGACCGATCCCTCCCCGCCGCCCACGCTCCGTGGCGCACGCCATGACCTCGGCCCTGCCGGGCCGTCCGACCACCCCGGAGAGACCGTGTCCGAATCGAAGATCTCCATGGCCGCACCCGAGAGCCTGACCGAGCGCCTGCGTGGCGACCGGAACGTGTGGCTGTGCACGTTGCGTCGCGACGGGTCGCCCCACGTCACTCCGGTGTGGTTCGTCCACCTGCGCGACCGCTGGTGGATCAGCGTGCAGGCCGACTCCGTCAAGGCGCGCAACATCTCCACCGACCCGCGGGTGTCCCTGGCTCTGGAGGACGGCGACGCCCCCGTCGTGGCGGAGGGGCGGGCCCTCGTCCACACCGGGGAATTCCCCGAGGACGTGGTGGCGGCCTTCCATGACAAGTACGGGTATGAGATCCGCACACCCGAGGCCGGTCCGGATCTCCCCCGGGCCCTGGTGGAGGTCGGGGTGACCCGATGGCTGCTGAGCGGCCAGGCGCATTGAGACGCCGGGCCCGCCTCGACGTGGGCGGGCCCGGCGGAGTCGGTCAGTTCTCCAGCATCTCGGTGACCAGGGCGGCGATGGGCGAGCGCTCGGACCTGGTCAGGGTGACGTGGGCGAACAGCGGATGCCCCTTGAGCTTCTCGATGACCGCGACCACGCCGTCGTGGCGGCCCACACGCAGGTTGTCGCGCTGGGCGATGTCGTGGGTGAGCACCACCCGGGAGTTCTCGCCCAGGCGGGACAGCACGGTGAGCAGCACGTTGCGCTCCAGCGACTGCGCCTCGTCCACGATCACGAAGGCGTCGTGCAGGGAACGGCCCCGGATGTGGGTGAGCGGCAGGACCTCCAGCATCCCCCGGTCCACGACCTCCTCGATGACCTCCTCGCTGGTCACCGCGGACAGTGTGTCGTGCACGGCCTGACCCCAGGGGGTCATCTTCTCGTTCTCGGTCCCGGGCAGGTAGCCCAGCTCCTGGCCGCCGACCGCGTACAGCGGCCGGAACACCATCACCTTGCGGTGCTGACGGCGCTCCAGGACGGCTTCCAGACCGGCGCACAAGGCCAGAGCCGACTTACCGGTGCCCGCGCGCCCGCCCAGGGACACGATGCCCACGTCGGGGTCCGTGAGCAGGTCCAGGGCGATGCGCTGTTCGGCGCTGCGTCCGTGCAGTCCGAACACCTCGCGGTCCCCGCGCACCACCCTCACCGACTTGTCGGGCTGAACGCGGCCCAGCGCCTTGCCCCGCTCGGAGACCAGCACCAGACCGGTGTGGCAGGGATACTCGCGGGCCTCCTCGATGTCGCAGACACCGCTCTCGAAGAGCTCGCCGACCTGGTGGGCCGGCACGTCCAGTTCCGCCATGCCCGTCCAGCCGTGCTCGATGGCCAGCTCGGCGCGGTACTCGTCGGCGGACAGTCCGATCGAGGACGCCTTGACCCGCATCGGCAGATCCTTGCTGACCAGCACGACGTCCCCGCCCTCCTCCTGGAGGTTGCGGGCCACGGTCAGGATCCGGGTGTCGTTGTCGCCGAGCCGGAAGCCAGCCGGAAGGATCTGGGGATCACTGTGGTTGAGTTCCACACGCAGTGTGCCGCCCAGGTCGTTCACCGGCACCGGGACGTCCAGACGACCGTGGGAGACCCTCAGATCGTCGAGATGGCGCAGCGCGTTACGGGCGAAGTACCCGAGCTCCGGGTGATGGCGCTTGCTCTCGAGTTCGGTGATCACCACCACGGGGATGACGACCTCATGCTCGGCGAACCGGACCATGGCCAACGGGTCGGCGAGCAGGACACTGGTGTCGAGAACGTAGACGCGTCCACCTTCTTCCCCCTCCGAGGGACCGGTGGGGGACTGGATGTCACGGCGATCGGTCGAGGAACTAGCCACTCGTTCTCCCCTTGGGCACCGTTACGGTGCCCTACTGTCACGGGATCATGGAGGACCGGGACCTGGCCCACGAGAGCCGAAGCCGGCCCTCCTCGTTGACGTTCCGCGTTGACGGAGGAGATCAATGAGCCGGGGCCTCCCGAACGGGTGGTCGAACGCCACCCGCCACTTCCGACGCTACGCTTCCATTCCCACGTTTCCAAGAGGCCTTTCCCTCCACGCGATGAACTCCGCGTTAAGGGAAGGGGCTTGGGAGAAACGTGGGGCTCAGGACCCGTAACGGCGGTTGCGCGCGCCGTACGAACGCAGTGCACGCAGGAAATCCACTCTGCGGAAAGCAGGCCAGTAGACCTCGCAGAAGTAGAACTCCGAGTGCACGCTCTGCCAGAGCATGAAGCCTGACAGGCGTTGCTCCCCTGACGTGCGGATGAGCAGGTCGGGGTCGGGCTGACCGCGCGTGTAGAGATGCCGTGCGATGTCCTCGATGTCCAGGCGCTCGGCCAGCTCCTGGATATCGGTGCCTTTGGCCGCCTCCTCCTGGAGGAGGGACCGAACCGCATCAGCGATCTCACGTCTACCCCCATACCCGACGGCGACGTTGACAACCAGGCCGGGGTTGCCGGATGTGGCCACCTCCGCCTCTTTGAGGGCCTGGGCGGTGGACGTGGGGAGCACGTCGAGGGCTCCGACGGGACGTGTGTTCCACCCCTCCTCGCGGAGTCTGGCGATGGTCTGCTCGATGATCCGCACCAGCGGACCGAGTTCGGACTCATCGCGTGAGAGGTTGTCGGTGGACAGCATCCAGAGGGTCACCACCTGGACGCCCAACTCGTTGCACCAGCGCAGCAGCTCGAAGATCTTGTTCGCGCCCGCCTGGTGGCCGTGCTCGGCCCCCCGCAGGCCGCTGCTCTTGGCCCAGCGCCGGTTGCCGTCCATCGCCACACCGACATGGCGTGGTATCTCCTGACCACGCAGCCCGCGCTCAAGGCGCCGCTCGTACAGCCAGTACAGGGGGTCACGGAGCCCCATGGGCGAAACCTCTCAGAGCCGGATCAGGAAAAGTCAGCACACCGGCGGACGGGACGTGCCGGCAGGGATACTTCCAGCGTAGTTCGCTCTGGGGGGTCTACGTCACGGCCAGGGACTTGCGCACGTGCTTACGTCCTTGGTGGATGCGGGACTTGACGGTGCCCAGGGCCAGGTTCAGCTCGGAGGCGATCTCGTTGTAGTCCATCTGGCACAGGTCGCGCAGGACGAGGGGGGCCACCAGGTTGGGCCGGTCCTTCTCCAGCTGGTCGAGCGCCTCCAGCAGGTCGATCCGGGAGCCGGCGATGACACTGGTGGTGCGGGGGTCGCTCTGGTGCGGCATCCGCTCGGCCTCGGTGGGGAACTCGGCCGAACGACGCTTCATCGAGCGGTAGGTCTGGCGGGCGGAGTTGGACACCACCGTGTACAACCACGTGGTGAACAGGGAGTCGCCCTTGAAACTGTCGATCTTGCGGGCCACCCGCAGCAGCGCGTCCTGGCAGGCCTCCTCGGCGTCCTGGCGGTAGGGCAGGAAGCGCGAGCACCGGCGCAGCACCTCGGGCTGGATCCGCCGGAGCAGGTCGTCCAGGGCCGCGGCGTCGCCGGCCTTGGCCTGGCGCGCGAGCTCCTCGATCTCCTCGTTGACGTTGCCGGCCACCCGGCGCCTTGGTACGGGCTTCTGTTCGTGGTCCGCGTGGTCACTACTACGCATGGCTGGTCTCTTCCTGACTAACGGCAGACGTCCGGCCGTCCGCTTCGGACGTGCGTGCGCACGTATTCGAGGGTCACACGTGTATGGGACGCCTACGGTCCCCGTCCGGCTCCACCCTCATGGGGAGTTCACGTCATTCTCACGGCCATTTCATGGTGTGGGAACCGACAGGTCCCCTTCAGTCTCCATGGACCGAGGGCATCGGCGCCACCCGGGGAAGGGGATCATATCGCTGGAGGGCAACATGAGGCACAGATGGTGTATTAGTGGGCAACGACCGCGTATCCACCCCTGACATACCCGAGGCGGAAATGAGTCAACCGGAGGCCTTCGGACGTTACCGCGTCATTCGGCGCCTTGGGTCCGGCTCCTTCGCCACGGTCTGGCTGGCACAGGACGATCTCCTCAACTATCCGGTGGCCATCAAGGTACTCGCCGAGAACTGGGCCCACCAGATGGACATCCAGCATCGCTTCCTGGAAGAGGCCCGTATCCTCCGCCAGACCGACTCCACGTGGCTGGTGGCGGTGCACGACGTGGACGTGCTGCCCGACGGGCGCCCCTACATGGTGATGACCTACGCCGACCAAGGCAGTGTGGCCGATCTCATCCGCCGAGGTCAGCTGCCCTTGGACGAGGCGCTGCGGTTGCTGACCGAGATCGGTCAGGGCATCACCGTGCTGCACAACCACGGCACGATCCACCGTGACATCAAGCCGTCGAACGTGCTGTTGCAGTCGTCACCGGTGGGTCAGCGGGTGCTGGTGGCGGACCTGGGTTTCGCCAAGGCGATCGATGAGGCCTCGGGGTTCACCGCGGCCGCCGGGACCCCCGGCTACATGTCCCCCGAACAGAGCATTCCCGGCGGCGATCTGGACGTGCGCTCCGACGTGTACTCCCTGGGAGCGGTCGCCTACGAGCTCATCACGGGCCGCCCCCCGTCGCGACCTCCCGTGAAGGTCCCTCCTGGCCGGATCCGGCCAGGCCTGCCTCCCGAACTCGACGAGCTCATCCTGTCCGCGCTCTCGGTGGACCGGGAGAGCCGTCCGGCGGACGCCAAGACCTTCACCGACCGGGTCAGGGCCATCCGTATGGCACCCGACCTTCCCAAGGCGGTGCCCTGGTGGCAGCGGTACCGGATGCCGTGGAGGCGGGCGGTGGCGCTGGCGGCGGCACTGGGCGTCATGGCGGCCAGTGTCACGGCGTCCCTCGGCAGCCCCGGGCTGTCCCTGACCACGGTGCGTTACGCCACCCAGCAACTCCGGATGGAGGTGCCGTCGGTGTGGGCCCACGAGTTCCACGCCGGTCAGGAGGTGCGTCCGGCCGCGGTCGGGAACGGCACCGAACCGGCGTTGCTCGTGGCCACCGACGTCGACGACTGGGATTCCGTCGAGGCGGCGTCGTACGGGGTGTACGCCACGGTGATGGTCGACGACCACGACCTGAGCGGGGTCGCGGACACCGCCCCGTGCGGGATCGCCCCGGAGGAACGCGAGGTCGACACCGAGGACTGGGAGGGCACGGTGTGGGACTGGCCCGACTGCAACGGCAACGGATCGTTCAGCAGCGCCGCCGTGAAGCATCCGGGCGAGCGCGCGACCGTGTACCTGGAGATCCGCCAGCCCGAGTACCGCCCCGACCTGGTGAACGAGATCATCGAGGGCACCCACCTGGGCTGACGGACCGGAACCCGGATCCTCCTCAGGCCGACAACCGCTCTCGCAGGCCCTCGGGGGAGGTGACCGGAAGTTCACAGACGAAACCCTCGCACACGTAGGCCGTGGGCACCCCTTCGATGCTCGTCCGGTCGCGCAGCAGCGGCACGCCCCCGTCGTCACGGCCGTCGCCCCTGGACAACACGGTTCCCAAGGGAGCCCAGACCAGCGCGGTGCGCACCAGTTCCTCGGTCCGGGGGTCGTCGGGGTCCCCCACCACCGCCACGGAACGCGGACCGGTCAGGAGCGTCTCCCCCGTGGCCAGCCCCCAGCCCGCGAAGCGGGCGGCCTTCTCGGCCAGCAGCGACACCGGGGACAGCGCCTCCTCGGCCGCGACGCGGTGCCTTCGCGAGCCGGTCAGCGCGGCATACGTCAGCAGCGCCGAGGCCGCCGCGGACCGGCCGGAGGGCGTGACGTTGTCGGTGGGA
>CALGOD010000091.1 GCA_937957845.1 uncultured Nocardiopsis sp. | reverse complement strand
CTTCGTGCACAACACGTTCGATGATACTTTTTATTCGATTACGATTGAGTTCGGGGCACCGGCGGCGCCGGCGGCGATCATGGCCTTCATCAGCTCGTAGGCGTTGAGGACGCCGCCGAAGCCGGCCTCGGCGTCGGCCACGATCGGGGCGAGCCAGTCGGGGGCGTTGTCGTCGCCCTCGGCCCAGGTGATCTGGTCGGCGCGCAGGAGCGCGTTGTTGATCCGGCGGACCACGGACGGGACCGAGTTGGCCGGGTACAGGCTCTGGTCCGGGTAGGTGTGGCCGGAGAGGTTGGCGTCGGCCGCGACCTGCCAGCCGGAGAGGTAGATGGCCTTCAGGCCGGCGCGGATCTGCTGAACCGCCTGGTTGCCGGTGAGGGCGCCGAGGCTGTTGATGTAGTCCTCGTTGTGGAGCAGGTCCCAGAGGCGCTCGGCTCCGCGACGGGCCAGGGTGTGCTCCTCGGTGATCGAACCACGGAGCTTGACCACCTCGTCGGCGGAGTACGTGCGCTCGATGCCGGCCCACCGGGGGTTGGTCTCCCAGTCGCGCTGAAGTGCGGCGCTGGCTTCCTGTCGTCGAGCGCTGGTGCCCATTTCGATCCCGCCTTACGTGTAGTCCCCAAGGTGTTCACACCGGTCGAGAGAGGTCCTCCCGGGCCAGGGGGTGAGCCCGGGGCGGTGTTCCCCGCCGGTAACTATGATTCTTGGGCAAGAACCAAGGCTTTTCCATCCGAAATCGGGTGAAGAACCGAAGTTTTTTCCGTACCATGAAGCCATGGCGTACTTTGGTGCTGAAGAAATACCGTCTTTGACAAGTGACCTAGATCTCGTCACCTTTGGTCAGAGGCTTCGTCATCTGCGGCGCGCGCGTGGTCTCACCCTCTCCGACCTGGGGGAACGCGTGGGCAGGGCGCCCTCCCAGCTCTCCCTGCTGGAGAACGGCAAGCGCGAGCCCAAGCTCTCCCTCCTCACCTCCCTGGCCTCCGCGCTCGGCGTCTCGATGGAGGAGCTGCTGTCCAAGCAGCCCCCGAGTCGGCGCGCGCAACTGGAGATCGCGGTGGAGGAGGCCCAGCGCGACCCCCTCTACCGAACGCTGAACCTGCCGCACCTGAAGGTCGGCAAGCGGGTCCCCAACGACGTGCTCGAACACATCGTCGGCCTGTACGAGGAGCTCAAGCGGCGCCATGCCAAGCCCACGGCCAGCCCGGAGGAGGCCCGCCGGGCCAACGCCGAGCTACGCCGTCAGATGCGCGAGCGCGGTAACTACTTCGAGCACATAGAGAAGGCCGCGGCCGAGACCCTGAACGCGGTCAACTACACCGCGGGGGCTCTGTCGCAGGGTCAGATCCTGGCGATCGCCACCCACCACGGCTTCTCCCTCAAGTACGTGCAGGACCTTCCCCGCTCGGTGCGCTCCCTCACCGACCACGTCAACCGGCGCATCTACCTCAAGCGCGAGACCACCCTCGGCATGCACAGTCCGCGCACGATCCTGTTGCAGACCCTGGGTCACGTCGTGCTGGGCCACGGCCGACCGCGCGACTTCGGCGACTTCCTGCGCCAGCGTGTGGAGGCCAACTACTTCGCCGCCGCCGTCCTGATACCCGAGTCCACCGCGGTGCACTACCTACAGGAGGCCAAGCAGGCGCGGGACCTGTCGGTGGAGGACCTGCGCGACGTGTACTCGGTCTCCTACGAGATGGCCGCGCACCGGTTCACCAACCTGGCCCACCGCCACCTGGACCTGGTCTGCCACTTCATCCGCAACGACGAGACCGGCATCATCTACAAGGCCTATGAGAACGACGGGCTGATCTTCCCCACCGACGAGACCGGTGCGATCGAGGGCCAGCGCATGTGTCGTCAGTGGTCGGGGCGTCAGGTCTTCGCCTCGCCCGACCGTTACTCGATCTACTACCAGTACACCGACAAGCCCAACGGCACCCACTGGTGCGTGGCGCACGTGGACCCCAGCCGCGAGCGGAACTTCGCCATCACGCTGGGAGTGCCCTACAAGGAGTCGCGCTGGTTCAGGGGGCGCGAGACCACCAACCGCACCAAGTCCAACTGCCCGACCGGTGAGTGCTGCGTGCGTCCGCCCTCGGAGCTGGCGGCCCGGTGGGAGGGCAACGTGTGGCCCTCGGCCCGCGCCCACTCGCACGTGCTCTCCGCGCTTCCCTCGGGGACCTTCCCTGGGGTGGACGAGCACGACGTCTACACCTTCTTGGAGAAGCACGCCCTCGACTGATCCACGGTGACGGGGCCCGGCTCCAGGACCGGGCCCCGTCGCGTGCGGCCGAGCGTTGTCCCCGTACGATCCTGGTGTTACCGTTGGTAACACAACTGGCCGCCCCTCCCTCCCCGAGGGCCCGACAAAGGATGTAAGCGCATGAGTGAGGCCCCCGAGCCCGCCTTCAGCCTGGAACCGAGTGAGGACGTCCGCGAGGTCCGGGACTGGACACACGGATTCGCCGCCGACGTCATCCGGCCCGCCGCCGCGGAGTGGGACGAGCGGGAGGAGACCCCTTGGCCGATCATCCAGGAGGCGGCCAAGATCGGCCTGTACTCCCTGGACTTCTTCGCCAACCAGTGGCTGGAACCCAGTGGCATCGGCATCCCCGTCGCCTTCGAGGAGCTGTACTGGGGAGACCCGGGGATCGCCCTGTCCATCACCGGCACCGGCCTGGCCGCGGTGTCGGTGGCCGCCAACGGCACTCAGGAACAGCTGCTGGAGTGGACGCCGCAGATGTTCGGCACCCCCGACGACGTCAAACTCGCCGCGTTCTGCTCCTCCGAACCCGACGCGGGCAGCGACGTCTCGGCCATCCGGACCAGGGCCGTCTACGACCAGGCCAAGGACGAGTGGGTGCTCAACGGCACCAAGACGTGGGCGACCAACGGCGGTATCGCCGACATCCACGTGGTGGTCGCCTCCGTGGAGCCGGAACTCGGCTCCCGGGGCCAGGCCACCTTCGTCGTGCCGCCGGGCACCCCGGGCCTGAGCCAGGGGCAGAAGTTCGCCAAACACGGCATCCGCGCCTCGCACACCGCCGAGGTGGTGCTGGACGACGTGCGCGTGCCGGGGTCGTGCCTGCTCGGAGGCAAGGACAAGCTCGACGAACGCCTGGCCCGCGCCCGCGAGGGCAAGGGGTCCAAGGGGCAGGCGGCGATGAAGACCTTCGAGGCCTCCCGTCCGAGCGTG
This sequence comes from uncultured Nocardiopsis sp., assembly GCA_937957845.1. Taxonomy (GTDB): domain Bacteria; phylum Actinomycetota; class Actinomycetes; order Streptosporangiales; family Streptosporangiaceae; genus Nocardiopsis. Next base: position 1,999 of record CALGOD010000091.1, on the reverse strand, counting down.
GGCGCGATGGCCGTGGGTTGTGCCCGAGCCGCCTACGAGTACGCCCGCGACTACTCCACCCAGCGCGAGCAGTTCGGGCGTCCGATCGGTGAGAACCAGGGCGTGGCCTTCACCCTGGCCGAGATGGCCACCCGTATCGACGCCGCCAGACTGTTGGTGTGGCGTGCGGCGTGGATGGCGCGCAACAACAAGGACTTCGACAACGCGCAGGGCTCCATGAGCAAGCTCTACGCCAGCGAGACCGCCACCTTCGTCACCCAGAACGCGGTGCGCCTCCTCGGCGGCAACGGTTACACGCGCGACTATCCCGTCGAGCGCTGGCACCGTGACGCCACCATCTTCACCATCTTCGAGGGCGCCAGCGAGATCCAGAAGCTCATCATCGGCCGCGCCGTCACCGGCCTGCCGGTGCGCTGACGGCCGCAAGGCCCCGGAGCGGTCTCTTCGAACATCCCGTTCGGGCAGGCCGCTCCCCGCATGCGGGGAGCGGCCTCGGTCACGGGCGTGCGCGTCTACGCCGGTTCCGAGGTGTCCCTGACCGAGGCGTTCTGTGCGCGGGAACCGGGAGCGTCACGTTCGGGAGCGGCGGGGCTGTGCGCGTGCTGTGGCGGGGCCGACGTTGTCCCCTCGCCGGCTCCCGCGCCCGCCTCCGGAACGCGTAGAGCGAGTAGGGCGACGTCGTCGCCGCTGGGATCGATGCGACTGAGGAGTTCGTCGAGGAAGTCCTCGATGTCGGCGTGGGCCAGGTCGGCGGCGTGGCGGCGCAGGGTGTCCAGCCCCGTGTCGATGGGATGCCCTCGGCTCTCGACGAGTCCGTCGGTGTAGAACAGCAGGGTGGAGTGCGCGGGGAGCACCTCACGGGCGTCGGGCCAGTCCAGACCCAGATGCAAGGTGGCGCTCATGCCGAGAAGAGGGCCGTGGCCGCCTTCGAGGTAGCGGGTGCGGCCGTCGTCGGTGACGAGCAGCGGTGGAGGATGCCCGGCGTTGACCCAGCGCAGTTCCCAGGGTCCGCCTTCGGGGCCTTCCAGACGGGCGAAGACGACGGTGGCCATGGGGGCGTCGCTGGTGTTGGTCATGGCCTCGTCCAGTCGCTGCATGATCAGGCTGGGGGGTTCCCGACGGTCCCATGCCAGGGCGCGCAGCATGTTGCGGACCTCGGCCATGTGCGCGGCGGCGTGGAGATCGTGCCCGACCACGTCGCCGATGACCATGGCCATGACACCGTCGGCGAGACGGAAGGCGTCGTACCAGTCTCCGCCGACCTCGGAGGCCTTCTGCGCGGGCTGGTAACGGGCCGCGAAACGGAGGTGACCCGCCTGGGGAAGCGGGGTCAGGAGTTGGCGTTGCATGGTCTCGGCGATATCGCGCTGCTCCTCGAACAGCCGCGTGCTCTCCATCATCAGACCGACGCGCCGTCCGATGTCGCCCAACATCAGCGCCTCGGCGTCGGTGTAGGCGGAGCGTTGCCCCGTACGTGCCACGGTCAGCAGACCGAAGACCTGTCTGCGGGTGTACAGAGGCACCATCACCGCGGTGTGCCCTCCCAGATGGTCGAACAACCGCTGGTGCGGTCGAGAGCGAAGTTTGTTCGTCTCGCCCGCCATGTCCTTCGCGTCGAGCAGGAGGGGGCGCATGTTGTACAGGGCGCGCGGCAGCGGCGGGAGCGGACCCTTCAGCGATTCGGCCGCGTCGTGGGCGCCTGGAGCGTACACGGCGACACGTCGAGCCTCCTGCGTCTCCCCGGTCGGAAGCAGGTCGATCGCCGCCCAGTCGCCCAGGGTGGGCACCAGAAGGCGGACCAATTTGTCCAACATCTCGGGAATGTCCAGTTTGGCGATGAAGAGCATCGAGACCTCCGCCACGATGCTCAGCCGGGCGGTGAGCTCCTCCAAGGCCGCCAGATACGCCGCGGTCTGCTCGGTGGCGTCGCGATGCGCCCTGAAGTCGTGGAAGACGATGACCGCGCCGTCCCTGCCCTCCGCGTGCTGGAGCGGGGTGG
>CALGOD010000090.1 GCA_937957845.1 uncultured Nocardiopsis sp. | reverse complement strand
TCGACGTTCGAGGAGGTCGACCGGTGCGCGGACCTCGGGGAGTCGGCCGTCCGCTCAGACGGTGAACCACTCGGTGATCATGGGAGGCCGACCCGACCGGTGCAGGGACAGGCTGAGCGGCCCCTTGGCCAGGCCCGACACGGTGAACCCACCGTCCTCCCCGACGTACAGGCTCTCGTGGGAGTCGGGGCGACGCAGGCGTAGGAGCGCGTGGTCGTACTCCCCGAAGACCAGTCCGGTCACCGTACGGAGCCGGCCGTCCACATGGACCCGAAGGTGGACGATGAGGTCCTCGTGTTCGAACCGCAGGGCGGCCACCACCATGCCGTGTCGGCCCTCGTCCACGGAGCGGTGCGTCACGGCCGTCGGGACCGTCTCCGAGGTCAGTCGTGCGACCGCGGCTCCGTCGTCGCCGCGGTCGAAGGCGGCCAGGGCGGCCGCGCGTCCGGCCCGCGCCCAGGGCGGGAGGGGATCGGTCAGATGTCCCACGTCGGTTCCTCCAGGAGGCGGCGGAGTCTGCGGAGCATGCGGCGCCGCTGGTTCGCCGCGGTCCTCGGGTTCACCCGTTCTCCGGGGGAGCCGGGAACGGAGGGGGCGGTCTGTGTGCACTCGGCGAGATAGCGCAGTGCCGCCCGCCGTTCTCCGGGATCGGTGAGCCGCCGGATGGCGCGGTGGAGCTCCTCGATCTCCTCCTTGCGCAGGTACTCGGTCTCGGGGTCCGCGGTCCCGGTGGATGCGTCCAGGCTGTGGGGGTCCACCGGTCGCAGACGCGCGCTCTGTCGGCGTTGGCGAGCGCAGGCGTCGCGGGTGACCCGGCGCAGCCAGGCGCGGAGACGGTCGGGGGAGTGGAGCCGGGGCAGGTGTTGGTTGAGGGTCAGCCACACGGTCTGGACCGCGTCCTCCCTGTCGGGGCCGGACATGCGGTAGGAGAGGGCGATCGCGTTCACGACGGGCAGGTGACGGTCCACGATCGCCTCCCATGCCCGGTGTTCGCCCTGGCAGGCCCGCCGCACGAGTTCCCCGTCGCTGGTGGAGGTGGTCGGTTCCGAGGGCGGGCGCGGGTCGGATTCGGTCCCGGTCCGCGGTCCGGTCCAGGGGGCGCGGGCGGAGGCGGATTCGCTTCGTCTGCTCGTTTTCTGTGACTCTCCACCCGGATCGGGACTGGTCCTTACGTGGCCGGAAGTGGCCGAAACCGAGGAAGGTGGGAGTGCTTTCTGTTCAAAAAAGGTCGAAAGTACGGTTTGAGGAGGAGTTCGGGTCTCACGGATGCCCTCATGTGACTGGTCTGGCACACCGGCCCCCACTATGATCGGATTCCCGCTCGCCGTGGCCCACGCTAGTGTCCAGGGCCCCTGGTCGTGATAGGAACGCTGGAAAAGAGCAGTGTGAACGCTGGTTCTCAAGGTGCCCTTGGGGCACAATGGGGCGAAAGTATTCAGGCGGGTATGCAACCTTCTCGTGGTACGAGGGCGTCGGGGAAGCGCACTCGTTCGTATCAGGAGGTTCGGTGTCCGCACGTGG
>CALGOD010000089.1 GCA_937957845.1 uncultured Nocardiopsis sp. | reverse complement strand
TATCGCCTCTGCCACGGCCAAGGCTCCTGCACGAGGAGTGGGGGGAGGTGGCGGAGGCGGAGTCCTGGTGGCGGCGCGCCGCCGAGGCGGGCCACACCGGCGCCATGAACAACCTCGCCGAGTTGTGTGAGAAACAGGGGCGGGAGGTGGAGGCGGCGGAGTGGCTTCGCCGTGCTGCCGAGGCGGAAGGGGAGGGGTGATGGTCGTTCGGGCGGGCTGCGGGGGTGGTCCACCCGCCTGTTGTTTTGTCTGTTTTGTGGTGGTTTCTGGGTTGCGATAATGAGAGGTTAACGAAAACCAGCAGACACCCGGGCAGAAACCCGCACTCCAAGAACACGAGACCCCGGACCGACAAACCCGGCCCGGGACCGGTCACGAAAGCAGAAGACCGCCGCCCCGTCAGTGCGGTTCAGCTTTCCATCAGCAGTGATACGTCTCGCACCAGTGCGACACGGCATAGGTGCGAGACGTATCACCTGTGCGAGGTCTACAGTCCTGACATGGACATCTACGACCTGATCAATCAGAAGGGCGGGGTGGGCAAGACCGCCAACGCCATCGGTCTGGGCGCAGCCCTCGCGGAGGCCGGAGAACGGGTTCTCCTGGTCGATCTGGACCCACAGGGCCACCTCACCGAGGCGCTCGGCGTGCCCGAGTCACCCGACGACAAGACGTTGAAGATGGCGATGCTGGGGGAGTGGACGGGGGATCCGCACGAGCTCGTGGTCGCCCACCGCGACCGTCTGCACGTCATCCCGACCAACATCGACGCCTTCCTGCTCGACCGGGGCCTGTACATGAGCTCGGGCCGCGAGCACCGCCTGGCCAGGATGCTGGAGGCCTTCGAGAACGACTACGACGTCTGCCTCATCGACTGCCCGCCCTCCCTGGGCGCCAGCACCGATGCCGCGCTACTGGCCGCGCGGCGGCGCCCGCACCGGCGCGGCGGCCTGATCGTTCCCGTGGAGGCCGAAGACTCCTCGATCCGGGCACTGCGTCTGCTGCTACGACAGATCGCCACGCTGGGCGCGGTGATGGGGGTGGACATAGACGTGCTCGGTCTGGTGCCCTCCCGCTTCGACGTGCGCGACGGGGCGGTGGTCACCTCCACGCTGGAGGCGTTCCGGGGACTGGGAGAGCCACCGGTGATCGGAGAGATCCGCAAACGCAAGGAGATCCGCGAGGCCTGGCGGGAGCGGATGTCGGTGATCGAGTACGCACCGGACTCCGAGGCCGCTGGCTGGTACCGGGAACTGGCCAAGAAGGTGCGTGCCGCATGAGCGCCGCCCGCAAGAAGCCCACCAGCCCCGACCTGGGCGGCCTGAAAGACGACTGGCAGCGCCTGGCAGCCCTGCGCCAGCAGGAACAGCAGACCACGCCGCAGCCCTCGGCCTCTTCACCGCCTCCGGCCCCCACCCCACCGAAGCCGGAGATGACCCGCCGAAGCTGGTACGTCGAACGCGGCGCCGCCGAGGCCTTCCAGCGCGCCGTGGACGACATCCACTACGCCACCCGCGTGCCCAAGCACATCGTCGCCGGTCGGCTCTTCCGCGTCGCAGCGGCCCAGGCCGACCGGATCACCGAGGAACTCTCGCACGAATCGCACCCGTAGCACTGGTGATACGTCGCACTCGTGCGAGACGTATCACATCAGGCTGTGACGCTGCGTCCACGATCCGCCGGTGCCATGAGGCTGACCACTGTCGGCCAGCACCTGCTTGAGCAGAGCAGTGCTGTCTACGGTCGCCTCATGGCACCTCAACCGCGCGTCAGCGCCCCCTACTACGCCAACGGCCAGTGGTCACAGGTCGAGGACCCCATCGGCACCGTGCTCCGCCAGCGGCCTGCATTGGGTTGGGAATCGGCCCTCACGGCGGTGGACTTCTCGCTGTGGCACCACGCGGGACCTCCCGAAGACGACGAGGACCACGGCGGACTGCGATACAACGTCTACTCCCGCAGTGGCGCACCCCACTTCGTGCTCCTGGTGGACGGTGGGGAAGGTGGTGCTCTCCATCCGGTGTATGCCGCCACGGTCTGCGATGTCATGGACCTGTTGGCCCGCTGGGCCCCGGTCGTCCAGCAAGGCCTCCTCGATCAGGTCCTCCACTCGCTCAACCAGATGGCTTCCTCATCCAGGCACAGCGCCCGCTCCCTGAACGCCGCCGAAGAACATCTCGCCAAGGCCATCCGCTACCTCAAGGCCATCGGCAACAAGTAGTACTCGTCGCACCTGTCGCATGAGTAGCACTCGTGCGATCAGTATCACTGCAGTCCACGACGCCAAACACAAAAAGCCGCCCCCGGCCACCAGGCCGGGGGCGGCATTGTGGGGGTCAGTGCTGGTGGTTGGCCCAGTCGGCGGGGT
>CALGOD010000088.1 GCA_937957845.1 uncultured Nocardiopsis sp. | reverse complement strand
CTCCTTGGCGCGCTTGGACTCTGTCCGTAGGGACGCTACCTGATCGTGACCTTACGGCAATCCAGATCATGACCAAGACCACATAACGGATTCCAGGGCGGTTTCCTCGCCCTCCGTTCGCCTCCCCTACTAGACGAAGGACCTGAGCACGGCCATCAAGATGTACACCCCGAAGAAGAGGACCAGGACGCTCAGGTCGAGCGCGATGCTCCCCAGGCGTACCGGCTTGATGAACCGACGCAGGAACCTCAGTGGCGGGTCGGTGATCGTGTAGACGACCTCAGCGATCACGAGTACGAACCCCGTGGGGCGCCACGTCCTGGAGAAGGACTGCACCATCTCCAGGATCACCCTTGCCAGCAGCACGAAAATGAAGAGCTGTAGCAGGAAGAGCAGCACGGACAGGACGATACTCACGGTCGTTCTCCGACCCAATCTGTGGACAAATGTGATGTTCTAGCTCTGATTGAAGAACCCTCGCTCGGCGATCCTTGCCTTGTCCTCGGCGGTCACCTCGACGTTGGCCGGGGACAGCAGGAACACCTTGTTGGTGACGCGTTCGATACTGCCATGCAGACCGAAGATCAGACCAGCCGCGAAGTCGACCAGACGCTTGGCGTCGCTGTCGACCATCTCGGTCAGGTTCATGATCACAGGCGTACCCTCTCGAAAGTGCTCTCCGATAGTACGCGCCTCGTTGTACGTGCGGGGGTGGAGCGTAGTGATTCGAGCGAGGTCGGCGGTGGAGGCGGTCGCCGTCGTACCACCGCGTCGTTCACCTGTACCCAGGTAGCCGCCGGTGTCCGTCACTGCGTCGCCTCGTACTTCCTCGTCCAGGGGGGTGCCGGCGTCCCGTTCGCGCTGGTCTTCCACTCCCTCGTCGAAATCATCGAACTCATCATATTCGTCCGCATAGCGGTGATCGTAACGGTCGTCCTCCACGAGGCCGAGGTAGACCGCCATCTTGCGCATCGCGCCGGCCATCTCATGTCCTCCGTCGTCCCCGCGGCCTTCACCGCAGCCGACTCCTCCGTACTGACCCGTCCGGCCCCGTGCCCGGTGGCGCAGGCCCATTCGGGCGAACTCCACAGACGGGTTCCAAGGTCTATGTGGGGACATTACCCCACGATCGGTTCCCTGTTGCCGAGCAACGCCGCACCAAGTCGCAGGTGTGTCGCACCTTGCTCGATCGCCGCTTCGAGATCCCCGCTCATCCCCGCCGAGATGATCGTCGCCAGAGGATAACGATCACGGACACGCTCCGCGACCTCACGAAGGCGCGCGAAAGCGGCGGAGGGATCACCCTCGCGCGGAGCGACCGCCATCACCCCTCCGAGGGTGAGCGCCTCGTGTTCCTCGACACTCGCGGCGAGTTCGAGTGCCTCCCGCGGGTCCACTCCCCCTCGCGGACCGATCACACCCGCCTGCGAGTCCTCGTCCAGGTCGACCTGGATCAGACAGGTCAGTCGGCGGCCCGCATCGGCTGCGCGTCCCCCCAGCGCCCGGGCCAACCTGGCACGGTCCACCGAGTGCACCACATCGGCGTAGGAGGCCACCGACTTGGCCTTGTTGGTCTGCAACTGGCCGACGAAGTGCCACGTCAGGTCCAGGTCCGCGGTCTCCGCGGCCTTGGGCGCGGCTTCCTGGTCACGGTTCTCGCCCACGTCGGTCACTCCGAGCGAAGCGAGAATTCGCACATCGGAGGCCGGATAGGTCTTGGTCACCGCGACGAGTGAGATCTCCTCGGGACTACGTCCGGCCCTGTCGCAGGCGGCCTCGATCCTGCCGCGCACGGCGGCGAGCCCGGCACGGATCTGTTCGACGCGGGCGGGGTCGGGGTGTGTCACGGTCTTTCCTCCTTGGACGGGTCGCGCTG
>CALGOD010000087.1 GCA_937957845.1 uncultured Nocardiopsis sp. | reverse complement strand
ACCGTCCGCTGGCGAGCACGGTCCACCCTTCCCTGCGTTCCTCGTCCAGAAGGTCGACCTGGAAGGAGGCATAGCCGCGCGCGTGGTGCATGATGGTCCCGGCCAGGGCGGAGCGGAACACGATGCCCTCGTCGACCAAGGCGTAGTTGACGGGCAGGACCGTCGGCGCGGGGTCACCACCGATGGTGAAGGCCACGCGTCCGATGTCGCGGGTGTTCAGCAGGTTGAAACAGGTCCGCCGTTCCAGGACGGTGAAGCCGGCCTCGTCGTCGCCCTCGACGACGTCGACCCCCTTCAGGAGCTTCTGTTCATCGGGGAGGGCGTCGGTCCCCGTGTACTCGTCGGACGCCTCCCGCTGCATCGGCGGCGCGGCAGGTTCGGTGGCCGTCTCGTCCCCTCTTCCGCCCGCCGCACCGGCACCGCTCACACTGGACATGGCATGCTCCCCCGAGAAGTGCCCCCGTCGTCTCTCCCCACCGTCCCCGCCGGTGGCGGACCCGAGGGCGCGGCCCGACCGCCGATGGGCGGTGGGGACCTCCTCCTCCTCGCCTACCCGGTGGGGCGGCGGATCCAAACGGTGAAGGTGTTCCCTTGAGGGAGGCGGGACCGACCATTGCCCTCCCACTGTTCGTCAGAAGAGGGGAGGCCTGCTGAATCCTCGGCGTACCCGCGATCCCGCACCGAGGAGTTCGGCCCCGGTGACTCTCGTCCGGGGAAAGGTCCGCACGGTGAGGTCTCGCACGCCGGCGATGGGGCGCAGGTCCACACGACCGATGCCCACCAGTTCGAGCGTTCGTAGACGCGGCAGGTCGAGGATCCACTCCGGTGTGGAGACACCTTCTTCGGTGCGCCCGTATTCCAGGCGGAGGAACTCCAGGTTCGGAATCCCCTTGATCGCTTCCCTGTTGGCCAGGGCTGTTCGCAGATCCAGGCGCAGGGTGGTGAGGTGCGGGAAGCCGGACAGCACCGCCAGGTCCACAGGGCGGAGGTGGTCCCACTCACGGAGGAACAACCGGGTGAGTGATTCCTGCTGACTCTCCAGACCTTCCACGTTCTCGAAACCGTGACAGCTGAGAATCCGCACACTCGTGAGAATGCCGGGGATACGGTTCAAAGAGGACATGTCCTTGGCTCGTACGCTCATGTAGGAGAGTGACGTCAAGGACGGCGGGGACACCCCGTCCAAGGGGATGTCGGGCAGAGCGCCCGTGAACTCGATGTGTTCCAGATGCGTGAAGTCCCGCAGGAGGGTCAGGTCCCTGGTCTGGTCCGGGTGGCTCAGGGAGACCGACCGCAGAGGAGAGCCTCTCAAGGGGGCGATCGACCTGGCGAAGGCGTTGCCGTAGACCTCGAACTCGGTGAGGCGGGGAAGTTCCTCGGTGGGACCGATGTCGATGCCGTGCCATGAATACCGCTCGCGGTTCCTCAGATGGAGTCGGACGGTGTGGGAGAGCTCGGTCATGCCGTGAATGTCGTCGTCGTTGCGGCCTTCCAGGGTGACACGGGGGTTCTCCGGCATGTACCGGACGAGGAGGTCGGTGTTGTCGGCGGGCACCGGCAGGTAATAATCGGGGTACCGCGTGGCGGCGAAGGGGAGGAACACCCGGGCCAGCTCCTCCGTCTGCTCCCTCCACCATGCCCGCTGGGCGGAGAAGAAGACTCCGCGTGTGGGAAAGGCCAGCGCGCGTTCGATGACGGGCACCGCCTCGGGCCCACCGATCTCTGTGGCCGCCTCGATGGTCTTCTTCGCCTCGCGGGCGTTGGCGGGTGGGTGTTCGGCGAGTAGGGGCAGCGCGAACTCCCCGACCAGGGAGAGGGCATGGACGTGCGCGTCGGTGCGCGGTGGCAGGATCTCCTTTATACGGGTCCGGATCTCCTCGCGCAGGGGACCGGACAGCTGTGGTGAGGTCTCCAGACAGGCGAAGGCCACCAGTAGCAACCGGTCATGGTGCTTCTTCACCCTGCCCGAACGTTCGAGGAGTCCCCGAACGAGCTCCTCACGTTGAGGCGGTGTGGCGTGCCCGGCGGCCATCACCACCACCTCGTGCCACTGGTCGTCGTGGGCGTTGGCGACAAGGAACGGGAAACTGTCCTCCTCCACCAACGCCTTGGCGGCCAGGTACTCCTCGAAGGTGCGGTGCAGGAAGCTCACCCGGTCCACCGCCGGTGTGTGCAGCAGCCCACTGCGTACCACCAGGTGGGTGTAGACCTCCTCCTCAGACTCCTCTACCCGGTGCATGGACGCCAGGATCCGGCCGACCTGGCGCCGGGCGGTGTCCACGGGGGCGTCGGAACTGCCGTTGACCACGAGCCACCGTGCCAGCTCCTGCAGCAGGAGTACCAGCTCCTTCCGTGAAAGGTCCACGCCCTCGATACCCCGCTGCTGGTCGCGGTCCTTGAGGAGCATTGCCAGGGCCGCCTCATAGACCTCCATCCGGTCCCGAGGCAGGGCCGTACGCTGGTCCCGGTGCAGTGCGCACAGCAGCGCGCACAGCAGGGGTGTGGCGGCGATGGCGCGCAGGTGGCGCTGGGTCAAGACCTTCCGGGTGAGTTCCCCCTCGTACCGGCTCAGCAGTTCACGCCCGGCCTTGTCTGCGGTCTCCGCGCGCACCGCCTCGTGCCAGTGGCGGATGAACGCGCGCACGTCCTCCTCACGCAGCGGCTGGAGTTCGGCGCTGACGAACC
>CALGOD010000086.1 GCA_937957845.1 uncultured Nocardiopsis sp. | reverse complement strand
CAACGCGCGTGACGCCACCCAGGTGTTCGGTGGATACGGGTTCATGAACGACTATCCCGTGGGCCGCTTCTACCGCGACGCCAAGATCCTGGAGATCGGCGAGGGCACCAGCGAGGTACAGAAGATGCTCATCGCGCGCGAACTGGGCCTGCCCGCGTGATCGAGGGGAGGGAGGCGCCCCCGGCCGCTCCGCCGAGGGTCCCTCCCTCCCCGGTCGAGGGCTCCGTGTTCACAGCCGCGGCACACGAGGCCCCTCCACGGCGGTGACGCGCCCTCTTCCCAGCCGGTGTCCTCCCCCGAGACGGTGGCTCCGGACCGTGTGGCCGGTTCCGGACACGTTCTCACCCTTCGCGTCCATGTCACCACCCAAGGTTCGCCCCTGGCCGAGAAGGCCCCGTGCCGCACGGTGCGGCAACGACGGGTGAACGCGGAGGAAGGACACGTTCTCCCAGGTGGTGGTCGCGCACGGGGCACCATGACGGTCTCGGCTCGCATGTCCCGGACGCACAGGACGGAAGCCGTGATCACCCCCTCACCTCTCCGGTCTCACCGGGGCACGATGGTGAGGGGTGACAAGTTTCCGCAATCGGAACAGAATGGATCCGTAAGGACGGCGTGGACCTCTTGCTCTCGTGTTCCGCGCATGCTGGGCCGGCACGGACCCACAGCCACTCCCACATCCCCCGCCCGGAGGAGACACCGGATGGAAGGCGCCCTGCCCACGATCGCGTTGGTCGCCGTCATCATGTCGGCCGGCGCGATCGCGGTCGCCGCGCACTTCCGTAAGGAGCGTGCCGCCGAACTGCGCGACTGGGCCCGCACACACGGCTGGACCTACACCGACCACCTTCCGCACCCACTGGGGGAGAGCACGCTCCCCCGCTCCACCGTCGGCCCGCACTCCCGCAGCCGCCACGTACTCGCCGGACGGCGTGGCCGGCACCCGGTGATCGCCTTCGAGCAGACTCACACCATCGGCAGGGGCGCGGACCGGGACCGGCGTACCCACAGGATCGTGGCCGTGCGCACCCCGGGTCACAACGCCGACCTGCAGATCCTGCACAAACACGACCCGAACGCCTCCGAGGACGTCTTCGGCGACGCCTTCCACGCGGCGGGCAGCGATCCGGAGTTCACCGAGGCGGTGCTGGACGGCACGGTCACCAAGTGGATGCTGGGTGACCCACGGTCGCGCTCCCTGCCCATACGCTTCAGCGGAGACTACGTCCTGACCTGGGCCGCCATGCGGTTGGACCCCGACCGCGCCCTGACCGCCGCCGACTACCTGATCGACCTCGTGGAACGGATCCCCGTCGACGTCTGGAAACGGCGCACCTCGGACCTTTGATCCGCGTCACGCCCCGGGCGCCCCGGCACAGAGGCGGATAGGATCCCGCTTGCCCCGTAGCAACAAGGAGTAACACCCTCATGAGTGACCCCAACGCCACACACCGCATCTCGCGCGCGGAGCTGTTCCGCGACGACGACGAGGA
>CALGOD010000085.1 GCA_937957845.1 uncultured Nocardiopsis sp. | reverse complement strand
CACCGCCTTCACCTCCCGACCGAAGGCCGAGCACATCACCGCCCGGCTCATCGTGCGCCGGGTCAAGCGACTCAATCCCAAGTCTGTGCCCCAGGGCCAGGGCGAGATGTTCAGCGTCTACCGTCATCACGCGGTGTTCACAGACTCACCGCTGTCGATGCTGGAGGCCGAGGCCGCTCACCGGGACCACGCCATCATCGAGCAGGTCATCGCCGACCTGAAGAACGGACCGCTGGCCCACTGCCCCTCAGGGGTGTTCAGCGCCAACAGTGCCTGGGCCGTCCTGGCCGCGATCGCCTTCAACCTCACCCGCGCCGCCGGAGTACTCGCCTCGAAGTTCCACGCCCGAGCCAGGTCGGCCACGATTCGCGCCCAGCTCATCAACGTCCCCGCCCGCATAGCCAACCGCGCCCGCTCCTGGCTGCTGCACCTCCCCAGGAACTGGCCCTGGCAGCAGCCCTGGGACGCGCTCTTCGACGCCACCAACGGCCCGCTACCAGCGGCGCCTTGACCGCCAGTCCCTGTCCCGACGAGAAGGAAAGCGAAAGTGGAAAAGCCGGGCAGACCGGCAGATCACGCGCGCCCTTCACGAGCACCGACTCCCCGAGTAGTAGTCCTCCCTGCACTCCAGAAACCCGCTCGGCGGATCCAGGTTCAGCCGGTCCTACTGCCACGAACTCGGCAGGCGACGATCAGCAGTTCGGCCTAAACGCAGCGATGGTCCCGGTACGTGCCCGGGTAGGCGCTTGTCAGGAGTCCTGCGGGAATGAAGCGGATGTAGAGACACCTCTTGGGGCTGGAGCTGTTTGCTGCTCGCGCATGGTGCTTGATGTTCTCGACCACAAGTCCGCACGCGGCCCCGAGCGCGGCGGCGCCTGCTGCTCCAGTGGCTGCGCCGCCGGCTGCGCAGGCAGCGGAGATTGTGGCGGTGCTCCACTGAGGAACGAGTGAAGTCTCAGACCTGTTGAAATGCGCGTAGATTCCAAGCCCTATACTCCAGGTTGGATCCGCAACGATCGGGTACTGGACATGTGCGTGGGGCTGGATGATTTGAATGACCGAGTCGCCGTCCACCGTGTAACGTGTGTCGACCGGGCGACCGTCAGCATCGTATGCCCAGGGCTCCTCCAGCACGCCACCGCTGAAGGTGATCCCGTCGAGAACCTCGTAGTCCAGCGAGACGCTGCCGTCAGCTTGGAGCGTTGGAGTCGCGCCGGGGAATCGGTACGTGAACTGGTGTGGCGCTGCGGCGCTTGGGCTGACGGTGGTCATCCGTACGCCTTCCTCTAGGACTTGGACGGTCACGGAGGCGTCCTCCCCGGCGAAGACAGCCTGGTCGGAACCGACCACGTCAGCCGTGTGGTAGTCCACCTCCGGCGGGAGTAACGCTGCGAGTCCGTCCGAAGCACTGGTTCCGGTTCCCAGGCTGCGCTGGGCACACTGTACTCGCGAAACGTGTTGCTTTTACCTGGGAGAGTATCGATCCAAAGCAGCTTCTATAGGAACATGCCCGCGAGCAGAACACTCGCTATGGCCAAAAAGAAGGGTTGGGGCTTGGCGCGTTTGCCAGGACGGTCTCGCCCTGTTCTCGGATACAGGTCAGCCATATAAAATAGCCAGAGCGCCAGGACGAAAAGAACGGCACCGGTCACTCTGAACCACATAGCGCCCGCATCAACAAGTACGAATGTGGCCACGAGCACGACGACCGCGTAAACCGCTACGGCGATGTACGGAGCTGCCCATGGCACGACAGGTGCGCCCTTATGTGCCCTCATCCCGCCCCCAAACCGAATGAAGCCTAACCTCGCACGTGAATGTCACGGTAGTGATGTCGACACCTGCCGTCAAGGGGTCGACGGAACTACTAAGTTAAGGGGCTCTTCGCGGTTCGTGGTGAACGGCCTGTTGTGATCGGTGTTTACGC
>CALGOD010000084.1 GCA_937957845.1 uncultured Nocardiopsis sp. | reverse complement strand
TCATCATCATGTCGAACAACCTGCGCACCCGGGACATCTCCAAGGGCGTGGCCATGGGCTTCGCCAAGGAGGACGACGCCAACACCAACTACGAGCGGATGAAGGCCAAGGTCAACGAGGAGCTCAAGACCAACTTCCGTCCCGAGTTCCTCAACCGTGTGGACGACGTCATCGTCTTCCACCAGTTGACCGAGAAGGAGATCGTCCAGATCGTCGACCTGATGATCGCCAGCCTCGACTCCCGCCTCAAGGAGCAGGACATGGGGATCGAGCTGCGGCCCACGGCCAAGCCGCTCCTGGCCGAGCGCGGGTTCGCCCCGGTGTTGGGCGCCCGGCCGCTGCGTCGGACGATCCAGCGCGAGATCGAGGACCAGCTCTCGGAGAAGATCCTGTTCGGCGACATCAAGGCCGGTCAGATCGTGGTGATCGACGCCGAGGGCGAGGGCACGGACGCCAAGTTCACCTTCAAGGGTGTGCCCAAGCCGGCCGAGGTGCCGGACACCCCGGAGGTCGAGGAGCCGGCGGCCGGTAAGCGCGAGTGACCGGGCGACCGGTGTGACGCTCCACACGGGGGCATCCCTTCGGGGGTGCCCCCGTCGGCGTCCGGTGGTTAGTGTGGGCCACTGTGACCCATCCAGAACCTCCACAGCACGGTCCGTGGCCGCCGGGACGGCAGCCGGGGCCGGTACCTCCCCCGCACGCCCCCTTCGGCCACCAGGCGCCTCCGGGGAGCCCTTACCCCGGCCCCTATCCGGATGCTTCGGCTCCTCCCGGCGGAATGCCCCCGGCGGGTCCGCACGTTCCCTACGGTCCACACGGTTGACACGGTCCGCACGGGCCTTACGGGACTCCGCCCCCACCGCCCCCACCCCCGCGGCGCGGAGGCGGCGGCCTCGTCATCGGCGCGGTGATCCTCGTGTTCGTCCTCATGCTGGGCGGTGGGGCCCTCGCGGTGTCGCTGTACCTTCGTGGAGACGATGGCGTGGGAGCCGGAGGTGTCGCCTCCCGGGGCGGGCTCGACGAGGTCCGGTACTACGACGACCTGTCGGTCGAGCACGTCGACGAGGGCACGACCGTCGACTACGACGTGTTCCCGCCCGTGGGCGGCCCGCACTACCCGGTCTGGCAGAACTGCGGGATCTACGACGAGCCACTGCGCGCCGAGTACGTCGTGCACTCCCAGGAGCACGGTGCCGTGTGGATCACCCACGACCCCGCGCTCCCCGAGGAACAGGTCCAGGTCCTGCACGCCCACTACTCGCCCGGCGACTACCTGGTGATCAGTCCTCTGGAGGGACTGCCCGCCCCGGTGGTGGCGTCGGCCTGGGGCTCCCAACTCCTTCTGGAGGAGGCTGAGGACCCGCGCCTGGCCGAGTACCTGGTCGAGTTCGTCCAAGGCGAGAGCACCCCCGAACCGGGCGCTCCGTGCAGCGGAGGCCACGACGGGACCGAGGAGGATTTCGTCGGACGGATCGGGACCGACGCACGGGAGATCGCCGATCCGAGGAAGTGACCTCGGCGCCCCGCGCGGGCGGGCTCAGCCGGGAAGCGCGTATCGACCGTCGTCGAGCGGATCCACCAGCCCGTCGGAGACCAGGGCGTCCAGGGCCCGCTCACGTTGGACATGGTCGTCCCAGACCACGTCCAGCGCGTCCTTGGGCACAGGATGGGCCGAGTCGCGTAGTACGGCGAGCAGCCGACCACGCACCTGGCGGTCGGTGCCCTCGTAGGTCTGGCTCCGTCTGGGCGGTCCCTGGTAGGCGGGTTTGCCCGCGAGCCGCCAGGCGCACTGGTGGGCGATCGGGCACTCCGCGCACGCGGGAGCGCGCGCGGTGCACACCAGCGCACCGAGTTCCATCACGGCCACGCCCCAGCGGGCGGCGACCGACGGAGTGGGTGGCAACAAGGACTCGGCGAGGACGGTCTCCGCCTTGGTCTGGGTTTTCGGCGGGTACTGAACCCCTGTTTCGGCCCTTGCCAGGACGCGACGAACGTTCGTGTCCAAAATGGCGTGCCGCTGCCCGAAGGCGAAGCTCGCCACCGCGGCGGCGGTGTAGGAACCGACGCCCGGCAGCGACAGCAGGGTGGCATGGTCGTCGGGGACCCTGCCGCCGTGCTCCTCGGTGATGGTCACCGCGCACGCGTGCAGACGCAGCGCGCGACGCGGATAACCGAGCCGGTTCCACATGCGTACGGCCTCGCCCGAGGGCTCCCGTGCCAGGTCGGCGGGTGTGGGCCAACGTTCCATCCAGGCCCGCCAGGCCGGCAGCACCCGGACGACGGGGGTCTGTTGGAGCATGATCTCGCTGACCAGGATCGACCACGCATCGGCCTCCGGTCGACGCCAGGGCAGGTCGCGGGCGTTGGTCTCGTACCAAGCCAGAACAGCTGTGCTGTAGGGGTTATCGCTCATCTTTAACCGGGAATCGGCGGGTTGGGTAGGTGGGTGCCGCCCAAAACCGCAATACTACGGCGCATGGCGTCAAGTACCGGACATCCAGGAGTCGTCAGCCGCGAAACCTACTGGAAGCGGCGTGCTTTCGTACTGGCCGGGGCCTTGCTGGTGCTCGCGATCATCGCGCACGCCTGCCGTCCCGGTGGTGAGGAGAGCGGCGATCCGAGCCGGTCCGAGGCGGGACTGGGCGGGCAGGCCTCCCCCAGTGTCGCACCCACCGAGCCCTCCGAGGACGAGAGCGCGGACGCCGGGGACGAGGAGACCGAGGACGAGGACGCCGAACCCGGGGAGGACGCGGAGGGCGACGGAGAGCCCGGCGAGGCGGCCGGTGGGGGAGCCGGCGGTGGCGGTGGCTCCGGGGAGGGCGGGGGAGAGGTCCCCGCTCCTGAGCGGGCCGAGGACCCCTGTCGGCCCCAGGACGTCGTGGTCACGTTCGACTTCGCGGAGAAGGACCAGCAGATCTACGGCGCGGGCGTCGACCCGGGGTTCCGCATCACCGTCGTCAACACGGGGGAGCAGACCTGCACCGTGGACGTGGGCGGCGAGGCCATGGAGGTGCGCATCCACTCCGGCGACGACCGGATCTTCTCCACCGCCGACTGTGTGGAGGGCGAGGGCGCCCAGGAGCACCGGCTCAGCCGGGGCGTCCCGTACGAGTACACGGTCGTCTGGGAGCGCGAGCGCTCCTTCACCGACTGCCGTGACGGAAGTACCGCGGCCAAGGCGGGCTGGTACCGGGCCAACCTGCACGGCGACTACGCCGGGAACCAGTCCCAGCTGGCGTTCCAGCTGAAGGCCTGAGAGGCGTGCGGG
>CALGOD010000083.1 GCA_937957845.1 uncultured Nocardiopsis sp. | reverse complement strand
GCGACCACCGAGATCTACACTCTTTCCCTACACGACGCTCTTCCGATCTCCTACTTGGACCCGCCGTACTGGGACAACGAGGTAGCGCACTGGCAGGGCAAGTACGGGGCCAGCCGGATGGTCAAGTGGGCGACGTATCGGCGTAAGCCCACGGCGTTCATGATGCGGAACTACCGCATGGCCATGCAGACAGGGGCGCTCACCCATGACGGGAACGCAGACATGCGTCGCCACATCGCGAATGCGCGTCGCCATGAGCTGTCCCTGCTCGATGAGAACGCGCGTCCGCTGTGGATGATCCGCAAGGAGCGCCACGACAGCCCATTCAAGATCGACTACGCGATGGCAGGCGGCTTGTCGTGGGAGGCGTACACGGACGCGGTAGCGGCCGGTGCAACCAACAAGAAGAAGCGTTACGTCTACACCGCATAGAGGGAGGTCGTTGTGGTCTCCATTGACCGGGCTCGACAGCTTGTCACCCTTTTGGAGGCAGAGCTGATGAACCGGTCGGGTGAGGCTGACCGGCTCAACGCCTACTACCGGGGGGAGCACCAACTCCGGTTCGCCTCCCCTGAGTTCCGCGAGTACTTCGGGTCCCGGTACCGGGGGTTCTCCGATAACTGGACCCAAGTCGTTGCGGATAGTCCCGTGGAGCGGTTGACACCGATCGGGATCAAGGTCGCTGGTGACGACCGGGCCGACCGGGATCTGTGGCGGGTGTGGCAGGTCAACGGCCTGGACGCCGACTGTCAGCTCGGTTTCCTCGGCGCTGGGATCGCCCGCCGGTCCTTCGTGCTGGTGTGGGGCGATCCGGATGATGACGACACACCCGAGGTCACCTTCGAGGACGCCCGCGAGTGCGTGGTCGCCTACGAGCCGGGCAGTCGCCGGCGCCGCCGGGCGGGGTTGAAGCGCTGGCAGGACGGATACCACGAGTACGCCACCCTGTACCTGCCGACCGAGACGTGGAAGTTCCGCCGCCCGCTGCTACGTCAGGCCAAGTCGTTGAACCTGGCCGGTGTGGACGAGGCGCTGGAGTGGCAGACCCGCGACACCGGGAAGGAGCCGAACCCGCAACCTAACCCGATGGGGCTTGTGCCTTTGGTGGAGTTGCCGAACCGGCCCATGCTGTCCGATGATCCGCTGTCGGACGTGTCGGGCACCGTGGCCATGCAGGACGCGATCAACCTCTTGTGGGCCCATTTGTTCACCGCCTCGGACTACGCCAGCCTCGCACAGCGAGTCATCCTCGGCGCTGAGGTGCCCAAGACCCCGATCCTGGACGACAGAGGCCAGGTGATCGGGGAGAAGCCGATCGACCTCGCCCGGTTCACCAAGGACCGGGTGATGTGGATCGAAGGCGAGCAGGCCAAAATCGCCGAGTGGTCCGCCGCGGACCTGTCCGCGTTCACGAAGGTAATCGAGGTCGCTGTCGGGCACATCGCAGCGCAGACCCGCACACCGCAGCACTACCTCATCGGCCGCATGGCCAACCTGTCCGGGGATGCTCTTATCGCTGCTGAGACCGGTCTGGTCAAGCGCACCGAGGAAAAGCAGATGTGGTTCGGTCAGGCGCTGCGTGAGGTGTTCCGCCTCATCGCTCTGGCCCAAGGGGATGAGGCCAAGGCCCGCGCGATCACCGCGGGCAAGCTGTTGTGGGCTGACGCCGAGTCCCGGTCGCACGCACAGCTCGCTGACGCGTTGATGAAGTTGCACTCGATGGGTTTCCCGTTCGAGTGGATCGCCGCCCGGTACGGGCTGACACCGACCGAGATCACGGACGTGCTCGCGATGAAGGAGCGTGAGGCCGCGGCCGATCCGTTCGGGGCGCTCGCCGATCAGTTCACCCGTACCGCCCCGGTGCCCCCGGGCCCGGATGAGGACGGGGAAGGGTGAGCGCACAGGCCGCCCTGGCGGCCAAGGCGCACCAGGAGCGCCTGGCCGACGGGGCCGCGAAAGCCGCCCGCCGCCTCTGGGACGAAGTCGACCCGAACGCGATCGGTCCGTCATGGGCTGAGCTGATCCCCCGGGCCACGACGGTGTTGGCCGCTGCGCAGCTCGCCGCCGCCCTCGGCGGTCTGGAGTACCTGGACGAGCTGATGGGCATCGCCGCCCCCGCGGTGACCGGAGTGGCCGCGTCCGCGCTGTCGGGTGTCGCCTCGGACGGGCGGGACCTGCCGACGCTGCTCGCACAACCGGCGATCACGACGCTGACCGCGATCAAGCACGGCATGACCCCGACACGGGCGCTGGCGCTGGGTCGGTTGCAGGTCGATGCGATCGCCACGACACAGACCGTGGACGCCGGCCGGGCTGCCGAGCAGCTGGGTATGGCGGTCCGGCCGCGCGTGGTGGCCTACACCCGCGTGGTAGGGGCGAAGGCGTGCAGCCGGTGCATGATCCTGGCCGGACGCGAGTACTCGTGGTCGACGGGGTTCCTCCGACACCCGCGCTGTAAATGCACGATGCGGCCGATGCGCCCCGGTGAGCGCCACCAGGGCGACGACCCCAAGGACCTTTTCGACGGGCTCACACGTGCTGAGCAGGACCAGCGTTTCGGCCAGGCCGCCGCCGAGGCGATCCGGGCCGGGGCCGACATGGCACAGGTGGTCAACGCACGCCGGGGGATGCAGACCCCGTCCGGTGGGGGCCGGGCCCGGTACACCACCGAGGGCACCACCCGCCGCGGCTACGCCGGACGCCGCCTCGGCAACCTCACTGACCGCAGTGGCCGGTACGTGCGCAGCGCAACCCCGCGGCTCATGCCGGACGCGATCATCCGTGATGCCCGTGACCGTGAGCACGCCCTGGAGCTGCTGTACGAGCACGGGTACCTGACAGACCCGCCGCCGCCCGCAATGGGTGACGGCACCACCCCGCAACGGGAGACACCAGATGAGTGACCACGAGACCCTTCCTGTCCACCCCTTCACCGGACTGACCGCGATCGCCGTCATCGGCGGCCGCCCCGTGTGGCCGGTCCTCGGCGGGTCCGGCGACGGAGGCGACGGCGACGGGCAGGGAGACCAGGGCGACGCCGACGACAACGACGTCCAGGACAAGGGCGCCGACGAAGACGAGGGCACCGGGGCGGCCGCCGACGACACCGACGAGGACCAGGGCGACGAGGACGACAAGCCGCTCGGGCCCGCCGGGGAGAAGGCCCTACGCGCCGAGAAGGAACGCCGTCGCGCCGAGGCCAAGCGCCGCCTGGAACTGGAGGCCGAACTCGCCTCCCTCAAGAACGGTGGGAAGAAGGACGACCC
>CALGOD010000082.1 GCA_937957845.1 uncultured Nocardiopsis sp. | reverse complement strand
CCCGGGTCAGTCCCACATAGGCCAGACGGCGCTCCTCCTCCAGCTGTGCCTTGTCACCGAGCGTGCGGGTGTGGGGGAACACCCCGTCCTCCAGCCCGGTCAGGAACACCGCGGGGAACTCCAGCCCCTTGGCCGCGTGCAGGGTCATCAGCGTGACCACCCCGCCCTCATCGTCCACGTCGGGGATCTGGTCGGTGTCCGCCACCAGGGAGATCCGTTCCAGGAAGTCGACCAGCGTGGGCGGACCGGGATCGACCACACCCGTGGCGTCGTCCTCCTCGTCGGGCTCCTGCGCCAGGAGCACGGCGAAGGTGTGCTCGAACTCCCTGGCGACGTCGACGAACTCCTCCAGGTTCTCCACCCGACTCTCGTCCTGCAGGTCCTTGGACTCGGCGAGTTCGGACAGGTAACCGGTCTTGCTCAGCACCGCCTCGACGATCTCGGCGGGCGTGCCGTCCGGGACCGTCTTCGCCAGTTCGTCCAACAGCGCGGTGAAGTTGCGGACCGCCTTGACCGACCGGGCGGCCATTCCGGGGATCTCGTCCACCCGACGCAACGCCTGGGAGAAGGAGATCCGCTCACGGGCGGCGAAGAGCTCCACGGCCTCCTCCGCACGTGCCCCGATCCCACGCTTGGGCACGTTGAGGATGCGCCGCATGCTGACCGTGTCCTCGGGGTTGGCCAGCACCCGCAGGTAGGCGAGGATGTCGCGGATCTCCTTGCGTTCGTAGAAGCGCACCCCGCCCACGATCTTGTAGGGCAGGCCGGTCCGGATGAACACGTCCTCGAACACCCGGGACTGGGCGTTGGTCCGGTAGAACACCGCGACCTGGCCGGGGGTGATCGTCCCGTCGTCGGTGAGTCGGTCGATCTCCCCGACGACGAAGGCGGCCTCGTCGTGCTCGTTGTCGGCGACGTAACCGATGATGGCCGGCCCCTCGCCCTGCTCCGACCACAGGTTCTTGGCCGGGCGTCCCTCGTTCCGGTCGATGACCGCGTTGGCCGCGGACAGGATGGTCTGGGTGGAGCGGTAGTTCTGCTCCAACAGGATGGTGCGCGCGTCGGGGAAGTCGCGCTCGAACTCGAGGATGTTGCGGATCGTGGCGCCACGGAAGGCGTAGATGGACTGGTCGGCGTCACCGACCACGCACAGCTCGGCGGGCGGCACCACGCTGGTGTCGGAGTCCTCGGCCACACCCACCAGCTCACGGACGAACACGTACTGGGCGTGGTTGGTGTCCTGGTACTCGTCGACCATGACGTGCCGGAACCGACGCCGGTAGTACTCGGCGACGTCCGGGAACATCTGGAACAGGTTGACGGTGACCATGATGAGGTCGTCGAAGTCCATGGCGCCCGCCTCATGCAGGCGGTGCTGGTAGAGCCGATAGGCCTCGGCGAGCTTCTTCTCCTGCTCGTTCTGCGCCTGTCCGGCGAACGTGTCGTAGTCGACCAGTTCGTTCTTGAGGTTGGACACCTGGGCGGAGAAGGCCTTGGGCGGGAACCGCTTGGGGTCCAGGTCCATCTCCTTGCACACCAGCTGCATCAGGCGCGCGGAGTCGGCGGAGTCGTAGATGGTGAAGCTGCTCGGGTAACCGAGCCGTGAGGCCTCCCTCCGGAGGATCCGCACACAGGCCGAGTGGAAGGTCATGGTCCACACGCTGTTGGCGGCGCGTGGGCCCAGCAGCGCCTGGATGCGTTCGCGCATCTCGGCGGCGGCCTTGTTGGTGAAGGTGATGGCGAGGATCTCACCGGGGCGTACACCGCGTTCGGCCATGAGGTAGGCGATGCGATGGGTGAGGACACGGGTCTTTCCGGACCCGGCACCCGCCACGATCAGGAGCGGGCCGCCGCTGTGGGCGACGGCGGCGCGCTGGGGACCGTTCAGACCTTCGAGAAGCTGCTCTTGGGAGGACACGGCATCCAGGTTACGACTGCCCGGTGACGTCCCCGTCCCTGGTCCACGGACGGTGTGGTCGGTGGTCGAACACCCCTACCCTGATTCGGTACGGGTCCCCGTGGGGGACCGTCTCGTGTTCCGGGGGGAGTTCTCTTGACCATGCGTGTGTTCGTCGACTGTGATCCGGGGATCGACGACGCCGTCGCGCTCGCCTACCTGGCCGCACGGCCGGAGGTGGAGATCATCGGTGTGGGCGCGGTGTTCGGCAACAACAGTGTGGATGTGACAGCGGACAACGCGCTGCGGTTGCTGGAGCTGTACGACCGCGCGGACGTCCCGGTGGCGGTGGGCGCCTCCCGTCCGTTGGTGCAGCCGCCGAGCCTGGCCGCCCACGTGCACGGGGACAACGGACTCGGGGGTGTGGAGCTGCCCGAGCCCGCGGGAAAGCCGGTGACGGAGACCGCCGCCGAACTGCTGGTGCGCCTGGTCCGCGAGAGTCCCGGCGAGATCGACGTGCTGGCGGTGGGCCCGCTGACGAACCTGGCGATCGCCCTGGGGCTGGAACCGGAGCTGCCGAGGCTGGTGCGGCGCCTGGTGGTGATGGGTGGAGCCGTACGCGTCGCGGGCAACGTCTCCTCGCACGCCGAGGCCAACATCCGCAACGACCCCGAGTCGGCGGAGGCCGTCTTCGCGGCCGGCTTCGACCTGGACCTGGTGGCACTGGACATCACCATGAAGACGGTGGCGACCACCGAGTGGCTGGAGGAGCTGAAGACGGTCCCGGGCAGGCGGGCCGAACTCACGTCCTCGTTCCTGGACTTCTACGCGGACTTCTACACGGGGCTCTTCGGCGTTCGTCAGTGCGCCATGCACGACCCGTTGGCGGCGGCCGTGCTGGTGGATCCGGACCTGGTGACCGAGGCCTTCGCGACGCCGCTGCGTGTGGAGCTGGCCGGTTCGCTCACCCGAGGGATGACCGTGGCCGACCTGCGTCCGCGTCCCAAGGCCGATGACCGCAGGCCCGTGCGCGTGATCACCGGGGTGGATGAGGACGCGTTCCTCGGGCGGATGCTCGACTCATTGCGCTGAGGAGCCCGTCTCAGACGAGCCGGCGGGCGGTGGCCCAGCGGCTCAGCTCGTGCCGGTTGGACAGCTGGAGCTTGCGCAGCACCGAGGAGACGTGGGTCTCCACGGTCTTGACGGAGATGAACAACTCCTTGGCCACCTCCTTGTAGGCGTAGCCCCGCGCGATGTGCCGCAGGACCTCGCGCTCGCGCTGGGTGAGCCGGTCGAGCTCGGGGTCCACGGGCGGTGCGTCGGTGGCGGAGAACGCGTCCAGCACGAATCCGGCCAGTCGCGGGGAGAACACCGCGTCGCCGTCGGCCACCCGCACGATGGCGTCGGCCAGTTCCTTGCCGGAGATCGTCTTGGTGACGTAGCCGCGGGCGCCGCCGCGCACCACCCCGATGACGTCCTCGGCGGCGTCGGAGACCGACAGCGCCAGGAAGCGGATCCGAGGGTGTCGGGCCAGGACCCGACGCAGTACCTCCACGCCGCCCCCGCCCGGCAGGTGCACGTCCAACAGGACCAGGTCGGGCTGTTCCTCCCCGATCACGTGCACGGCGCTGTCGACGTCCCCGGCCTCGCCGACGACGTTCACGGCGTCGCCCAGTTCACCGCGCACACCGCTGCGGAACAGCCGGTGGTCGTCCACGATCACGACGCGGGGGACCGCGTCACCGTCACTGAAGGTCGTGCTCTCGTCTCCCACATCGTGGACTCTACCCACCGCCGCGAAGGTCGGACCAGTCCCGGTGCGGGTTCCGGTCGCCGTGGGCGGGGACGGTGTTCCCCACCTTCCACGCGATCCCCTCACCGCGCGGTCCTCAGACCTCGGGGATCCGCGGCATGCGCAGCTGCACCTCGGTGCCGTCGCCGGGACCGGTGCGGATGCGCGCCGACCCCCCGTGGCGTTCCATGCGGCCCAGGATGGAGCCGCGCACGCCCATACGGTCCTCGGGGATGTCCTCCATGTCGAAGCCGGTGCCGCGGTCGCGGACGAACACCAGCACCTCCTCCCGGTCGACCTCTCCGAACACGGAGATGTCCTCGGTACCGGCGTACTTGGAGGCGTTGACCATGGCCTCCCGGGCGGCGCGGAGCATGGCGGCCAGCCCGTCGTCCATGGGGCAGTCGCCCACGCACACGACCTCGATGGGGACTCCGTGCTCCTCCTCCACCTCGGCGGCTACGCGTTCGAGCGCGGGTGAGACCGTGGTGTCGGCGTCGGCGGGCCGCTGGTAGAGCCAGCTGCGCAGAGCCCGTTCCTGGACGCGTGCCAGGCGCTGCACCTCCCGGGGGTCGTCGGCGCGACGCTGGATGAGGGTGAGGGTGTGCAGGACCGAGTCGTGGATGTGCGCGGCGAGTTCGGCGCGCTCGGCGTTGCGGATGCGTTCGCGGCGTTCCTGGTCACGTTCACGGACCAGTCCGATGATCCACGGTGCCGCGATGAGTGAGATGCCCGCGAGCACGGTGAAGGCGAAGGTGAGTCCGGCCCGGGCGTTCTGGAGCTGCTCCTGGAAGATGAGGAAGCCGATGACGCCCACGACGACGAGCAGCACTCCCGCGCTCGCGCGGAGGAGGCCCTTGGCCCCCGCTCCGCCGACCGTGGAGGTCATCCACTCGTCGCGCTGGGTGGGGTTGGCCTGTTGCCAGAGGATGACGCCGCCGAGGGTGCCGAAGACCACGAACCACAGCAGTGGGTCGAAGACGCCGCCGAAGAGCAGGAACAGGACGCCGAGTCCGGCGGCGAGTCCGACGTAGGCGATGACCTGGGACAGATCGCGTCCCTTGCGTCGGCTGTCCTTCTCCGGGGCCTCCTCCTGTTCCTCGGGGTCCACGGGGACGAAGAAGTACAGGGCGACGTAGACGGCGACGCCGATACCGCCCACCGACAGGGCCATGAACGCCAGGCGGACGACCACCGGATCGACCCCCAGGTGTCGGGCCAGTCCGGCGGCGACACCACCGAGGAGCCTGCCGTCCACCGCGCGGGTGAGCCGCGGAGTGTCCGTGGCCGTTGTGGTCACCGCCCGATCACCGCTTTCGTTCGTGCGGCGGGGATGCACCGCGCACCGCTTCGTAGGTTCTCCTGGTGTCCAGGATGCCCGCACCGAAGGTGTGCGGACATCGGGGGCACGCCCCTGGCCGTGCCCCGGTCCCGGTCAGGGTGCGTTCAGGGTCGTCCCGGATGTGATGGCGGCCGATTCCGGGCGACCATGGGTCAGGTGAGAGTGCGGTGAGTGACCATGACTGACGATCCAAGGGCCGAAGGACCGGGAGGCGGCGCCTCCCCCGTGTCCGATACCGCCACGACCGAACCGCCCCGACCCGAGCGTGAACTGCGCAAGGGGGACGAGGACCGAGTGCTCGCCGGCGTGTGCGCGGGGCTGGGGCGGTACACGGGAATCGACCCGGTGGTATGGCGGGCCACGTTCGTGCTGACGGCGTTCGCCGGGGCGACGGGGCTGATCCTCTACGTCGCGGCGTGGATGCTGATGCGCGATCCCCAGGGCGGTCCGGCGACCTTCGAGCAGATGTTGGACCGGCGTATCCCGCCCCGTGCCGTGCCCAAGCTCCTCGCGGTCGGTCTGGCCGTCGCGACGGCGTTCAGCCTGGTCGGCGGGTTGCAGTGGTCGACGTTGGTGCTGGCGGTACCGCTGGTGCTGGGGCTGCTCACCGCGCGCAGCCGCGGGGTCGATCTACGGGCGGCGTTCGTGCGGCTGAGGGAGGATCTGAGGTCGAAGGAACCGCCCCCCGCGACGCCGTCTCCGGAGCCCACACCCGCCTACTACAACCCGGCTCAGCCGTGGGCGTCGTCGCCGCACGGTCCGGTGGACCTGGCGGTGATCTCGGAGCGCTCCTCCGAGGTGGTCGAGGAGGAAGGTCCGGAGGGGGGCGAGGGAGGGCCCGACGATCACGTGTCCCCGAAGCGGGACGCGGCCTGCCGCAAGGGCGCACCGCTGGCTTCGCTCGCGCTGTGGACGATCGTGGCGGGGGCCGTGGTGTTCGGCGTGGCGTCCTTCGGGTGGTCGTCCTCCTTGTGGAGCACGCAGATGGTCACGCTGCTGTTCGGGCCCGGAACCGGGGTGTTCTTCCTGGCCGGAGCCCTGGCCGTGGTCGGTCTGTACTCGGTGGTCGGTACCTGGGCGGGTAATCCGCGAGGACTGATGGCACTGGGGCTGTCGACCGCGCTGGTGCTGGTGTTGACTTCCGTGACGGACCTGACGCAGGTGCGGATCGGTGGGCAGACGTGGCGACCCGCCACGGTCGCGGAGGCGGAGGAGGAGCACCTTCTGACGATCGGTTCGGGGACCATGGATTTGCCCGGGCTGGAGGACCTGGCCCCGGGAGAGACCGTGGACGTGTCGCTACGGGTCGGCGCGGGCGTCACGGAACTGATCCTTCCCGAGGACGCGCGCGTGGCGGTCGAGTCGCGGGTGGACCTGGGTGTGGTGACCTTCGGCGGATCCGAGGTCGCGGACGGCATGGCCGGCTTCTCCTTGTCCTACGAGGAGGTCCATGAGCCCGTGGCGGACGATGCGACCGATCCCCCGGTGATCAACGTGCGCACCGACTCTCTGGTCGGGGTTGTGGAGGTACGGCATGGCGAGGCGTAGGACCGACTGGGGTTCACTGATCGCGGGGCTGCTGTTCCTCGGCCTGGCCGTCGCGTTCGCCGTGCGTGGAGCGGGTGGCTGGGAGTTCGACGCGCTGTGGGTGCTTCCGGTGTTGGCGGCGGGACTGGGCACGGCCGGCGTGGCGCGTGCGCTGACCCGCCCCGGAAGGAAGCAGGTGCGTCCGGACCCTCGGGGCGGTCCCGGGGAATGAAGGACCGGAGGTCATGTGTCATCGGGGGCGCCCGCCGTGACGGCGGGCGCCCCCGATGTTCGTGGAGCCCTCAGTCCCGCGGGGGCCGGTGCTCGGCGATGGCGGCGAAGGCCTCCACGTCCAACGACTCCCCGCGCGCGCCGTGGTCGATCCCCGCCGCGCGCAGGGCGGCCTCGGCGGCGGGCGCGGAGCCCGCCCACCCGGCCAGGGCGGCGCGCAGGGTCTTGCGACGCTGGGCGAAGGCGGCGTCGATCACCCCGAAGACCTCGGTCCGGTCGGCCTTCGTGGCGGGTGGCGGACGGCGGATGAGCTCGACCAGGCCGGAGTCGACGTTGGGCGCGGGCCAGAACACGTTCCGTCCGACCGCGCCCGCACGGCGGGCCCGTGCGTACCAGGCGATCTTGGCCGAGGGCACCCCGTAGATGCGCCCGCCGGGAGAGGCGGTGATCCGGTCGGCGACCTCGGACTGCACCATGACCAGGACCCGTCGAAGACCGGGCAGTAGTTCCAGGAGGTGCAGCAGCACCGGCACGGAGACGTTGTAGGGCAGGTTGGCCACCAGCGCCGTGGGGTCGGGTCCGGGCACCTCCGTGATGCGCATGGCGTCGCCGGGGACGACCGTGAGACGGTCGGCGAGGTCGGGGGCGTGGTCGGCGACGGTGCCCGGGAGCGCGGCGGCCAGCGCCGGGTCCACCTCGACGGCGGTCACGTGGCGTACGTGCGGGAGGAGGGCCAGGGTGAGCGAGCCCAGTCCCGGACCGACCTCCAACACGACGTCCTCGTCGGTGACCCCCGCGACCCTGACCACACGGCGGACCGTGCCGTGGTCGATGACGAAGTTCTGGCCCAGGGTCTTGGTGGGCCGGATCCCGAACCGCTCGGCGAGGGCCCGCACGTCGGCGGGGGTGAGCAGGCGGGAGCGGTCGTCGGGTTCGGGTGTCTGTGTCACCCCCACATCTTGCCGGCTGCCGTGGGCGATGGTTCACGGCTCGGGACAGTGACCAGAATGGCGTTCTGGTTTATCGTCCCCACAGTCCGCACCACGACCCCGTCCTCTTTGGAGGCCACCTCATGGGACCCCTCAACGGAATCCGCGTCGTCGAGTTCACCGGGCTCGGCCCGACCCCGATGGCCGGAATGCTCCTCGCCGACCTGGGTGCGAGCGTCATCCGCCTCGACCGTCCCGCCGCCGCCGACGCGATGAGCGCCGGTGGCGCCGGTCCGCACATGAGCGAGGGGCGCACCGTTCTGCCCGCGGACCTGAAGTCCGACGAGGGGCGCGCACTGGCCCTGGACCTGATCTCACGCGCCGACGTCCTCCTGGAGGGTTTCCGGCCGGGGGTCATGGAGCGTCTGGGGCTGGGCCCCGACACCTGCCTGGAGCTCAACCCACGTCTGGTCTACGCACGGATCACCGGCTGGGGGCAGGACGGCCCGTCGGCCCACACCGCGGGACACGACGTGAACTACATCTCCGTCAACGGCGCCCTGCACTCCATCGGCCGCGCCGGTGGTCCCCCGGTCCCCCCGATCAACCTCCTCGGCGACTTCGCCGGGGGCACCATGTTCGCGGTCACCGGTGTCCTCAGCGCCCTGGTCGAACGCCAGACCTCCGGCCGGGGCCAGGTCGTGGACGCCGCGATGGTGGACGGCAGCGCCCTGTTGATGTCGATGGTGCACGAGGACCGTGCGCGCGGCGTCTGGAACGACGAACGCGGCACCAACTACCTGGACACGGGCGCGCCCTGGTACGACGTGTACGAGTGCGCCGACGGCCGACATGTCTCGGTCGGCTGTATCGAGCCGGGGTTCTACGCCGCGTTCCTGGAGGGCGTCGGCCTGGCCGGGGAGGACCTGCCCGACCAGTGGGACAGGTCGGGCTGGCCCCGACTGCGTGAACGCTTCGCCGAGGTGCTGCGTACCCGCACCCGGGACGAGTGGGGTGAGGTGTTCGACGGTGTCGACGCCTGTGTGACGCCTGTCCTGTCCTTGGAGGAGGCCCCCGACCACCCGCACGTACGGGCCCGTGGCTCGCTGGTACGCGAGGGCGGCCGGGTGATCCCCGGGCCCGCGCCGCGCTTCGGCCGCACTCCGGGCGGGGTGACCCGGGGCCGTGGACTGCCCGACACCGACGAGGTCCTCGGAGAGTGGGGCATCACCACCTGAACCGTCCGGTCCCGCACACGCCTGGAAGGGCGAATCCCCCCTATGGAACGCGGGAAATGGCTAGGGTGAGCGATCAGTCCGGCGAGTGCGCGACGGGGGGTCCGCCATGCCACGACGGCTCGTGTCAGCGGGGGCGTGCTGGGGTGCGCGTCTGTGTGCCCTGCTGTTGTCCGCGGCGGTGCTGGTCCCTTCGATACCCGCCACGGCCGGTGCCGCCGTTCCGGACACCGTCGGATCCGATCCCGCCCGCCCCGACCACACGGGCACGGGGGGCGTCGACCGCGGTGGCGATCCCGTGGTGCTCGTGGGGATACCGGGCCTGTTGTGGGAGGACGTCACCCCGGAGAAGACGCCGACCCTGTGGGAGATGGCCGACAAGGGCTCGATCGGCAACGTGTCGATTCGGAGCGCCACCTCCCGCACCTGCCCCACCGACGGCTGGCTCTCGGTGTCGGCCGGCGAGCGCGCCCTGTCCCAGCGGGAACGTTTCACGGTGTGCGAGGCGGCGCCGGAACCCGAGCGAAGCGGAGCGGGCGCGGTCGTCCCCGGGTTCGGGGCCCACATCCGTCAGAACGAGCGCTCCGTCTTCGGCGCGTCCGTCGGTCTGCTCGGGCAGACGGTGCGCGAGGCGGGCGGGACCACGCTGGCGGTCGGACACGGCGCCGCCCTGGGGGTGGCCGACACCTCCGGACACGTGGACCACTACGTGGACGGGGTTCGCAATCTGACCACCGGACGGTTGGAGGGCGTCTCCTTGGCCGCGGTGGAACTGCCCGAGCTCACCCGGCTCTATCCCGTCTACCCGGACTCCCTCACCAGCGGTGAGGAGGACGAGGAGGTGACGGAGGAGGACGACTCCGAGGACCCGCCCGAACCGGACCCCGACGACGTTCCCGAGTGGGAACGGGACAACGCGCTCGCCACGTTGGACGAACGGTTGCGGGTCCTGGAAGGCGTGCTTCCGGCCGGCTCGACCATGATGATCGTCGGTGTCTCCATGGACACGGGCCCCTCGCAGCTCACGGTGGCCCTGTCCGGTCGTATCGACGAGGACGGCTTCGTCGGGGACGGCTCGTTCTTGGCCTCGGAGTCGACCCGCCGTGCCGGTCTGGTCGTGCTCACCGACACCACCCCGACCCTGTTGACGGCGCTGGGTCTACAGGCGACCGAACCGACCAGCGGTCGGACCTGGCACCTGACGGCCCGGCCTCCCGAGACCGAACAGGCCGTGGGGCGGCTGGTGGAGTTCAACACCGCGGCGATCGTGGTGGGGGCCGCCATCCCGGGGTTCTTCAGTGGGTTGGTCGCCTTCCAGCTGCTCATCTACGCGGCGGCGGCCCTCGCCCTGCACCGGTACTCCCACCGACAGCGCGGCAAGCGGGCACGGGTGCTGTCGGTGACGCGGATCGTGGCGCTCGCCGCCGCGGCCTTTCCCGTCGCCAGCTATCTGGCCAACCTCATCCCGTGGTGGACCTCCTCGGTGCCGCCGCTGGCGCTGCTGGCGTGTGTCCTGGTCGCGGACGCCGTGGTGGTGGGGCTGGCCATGCTGGGTTCGTGGCGCAACACCATCCTGGGCCCGATGACGGTGGTGGCGGGCGCGACCACCGTGGTGCTCTTCCTCGATCTGTGCTTCGGCGCGAACCTACAGATGAACTCGCCCACGGGCTACTCGCCGATCGTGGCCGGCCGGTTCTACGGGATCGGCAACATCGCGTTCGCGACGTTCGCCACCGGCATGCTGATGACCGTGACCGGGATCTCCCACGAGCTGGTCTCACGGGGCAGGCGCGGTGCCGCCGTGGTCACGACACTGGTCATCGGATCCGCTTCGGTGCTGATCGTGGGCTGGCCGGGCCTGGGCACCGATTTCGGCGGGGTGATCGCGTTGATCCCGGGCTTGGCGGTGACCACGATGATGATCGCGGGGATACGCGTGACCCTGCCCCGTCTGACGGCGGTGGGGGTGGCCGCGATGGCGGCCATCGCGCTGCTGTCGTGGCTGGACTATCTGAAGCCGGTTCAGGAGCGCAGCCACTTCGGGGCGTTCACCGGGCAGGTGCTCAACGGCGAGGCGGGGGCGGTGGTGGCCCGCAAGCTCAGCGCGATGCTGGGCACGCTCGGCAACTGGCAACTGACTCTGCTGGCCGCGTGCGCGCTGGTGTTCCTGTTCCTGCTGCTGCATCGACCGATCCACTGGCGGTTCGGCGCCCTGCAGGGCGCCTATGAGTACGCGCCGACGCTGAGAGCCGGTCTGACCGGTTCCCTGGTGACCGCGCTGGTGGGTTTCGCGGCCAACGACTCGGGGGTGGCGATTCCGGCGATCGCGTTGACCGTGGCGGTGCCACTGACGTTGTCGGCGTGCGTGTGGGCGCTACAGCGGCAGGACGGGGACCGGACAGTCGCCACCGAACCCGCCGAGAACGCCCAGCCCATGTGATCCTCACCTCAGCGAGCACAGGCAGAGCAAATCGCGCGAGCACGACCTTGCGTCACTCAAGTTACGAATCGGCCACGACGCTATGGTAAAGTCCGTGGCTGGGCGGCCTCTCCAGTGAGGTCTCCGACCTCCCGACGGACACCGGACGGAACCGTACGGGAGCACGCGAACGGCTCTGACGGCATCGTTTCGGGCCTCAGGCGGGGGAATGCCCGCCCACGCGGACGGGTTTGCAGTTGCGACGACCGAGAACGGCCCGAAGCAGCACATCCGCTGACGCACCACCTGCCTTCCTTGTCACTGCGGCGGGCGCGGTACCTCCAGGAACTTCGACCCCGGTCGGCACGTTGCCTGGATGACCGAACTCTTCGCGAAGTTTTCGACAATTCAGGCGAGAAGGGCGTTTCATCCCCAGCCCGGGGCACACACAAGGAAATCGATGAACCATCAGCTTGGCCACCGCGGTAACGCGAAGAACGCACTGGCCGGCACGCGCTCCTGGAGCGGCGTGCGGCCGGCCGCGCCGACCTGTCGGGCGCGTCCCGAGTACGCCGGAGTCGCCATGCCCGATCTGACCATCTCCTCCACCCTGCACGAAGCCGGCCGGGTCCTGGCGTTGGACGGTGAGATCGACATGGCCACCGAGGAGCGCTTCCAGGAGGCGGTGATCGAGGCCCTCACCACCCAGCCGCTCGGACGCGTGGTCCTGGACTGTGCCGACCTGCGGTTCATCGACTCCAGCGGCCTGCGCGTACTGATCCGCGCCCACAAGGCGGCCAAGGAGCAGAAGGTGTTCCTGGCGATCGCCTCGCCCCCTCACCGGGTCCTGCAGACCCTTCGGGTCACCTCGCTCGACACCCGCATTCCCGTCTTCGAAACGGTCTCCGACGCGCTCTCCGCACCTCACCCGGCCTGAGCGACCCCACTGGTACCGCACCCGGTGGGAGGTCCCGGCCTCTGGGGGACACGGGTCCCGTCGGCGGGGTCGCCCCTCCGTCGAGCCCGTACCCGCACAGGGCCGCTCCACAGGACTCAGAAGAGCAACAGCCACACGCCCAGCGCGGTCACCGCGAGGTTGACCAGCAGGAAGACGCCGACCCACAGGGTTCCCGGGACACCGGTGAGCCGCGCCAACTGGTCGGCGTCGGAGTGCGGTGAGGGGCTGCGCCGGCGTTGGGACTGGAGCTCGAAGACCGGCCGTACGCCCGCGAAGAGCAGGAACCAGGTGAACAGGTAGGCGAAGGCCGCCTGGACCTCCGACGGGGTGAACCAACTGACCCCGAACACGATCGCTCCGGTCACCACGATCGACACCACGCCGTAGATGTTGCGGATCATCAGCAGCATGGCGGCGAGCACGACGATGCTCAGCCACAACAGCGCGGTGATGCGGTCCGACATCAACATGAGGATGCCCAGCAGACCGATGACCGACGGGGCGACATAGCCCGAGAAGACGGTCAGGATCATCCCGATGCCGGTGGGCCTGCCTCGGGAGACGGTGACGCCCGAGGTGTCGGAGTGCAGCCGGATACCGGTGAGCTGGCGGCCGCTGAGCAGCGCGACCAGTGCGTGTCCGCCCTCGTGGGCGATGGTGACGACGTTGCGCGCCACCCGCCACGGCGGGCTGAGCAGCACCGAGGCCAGTGCCAGGACCGCCGTGGCGATGACGATCCACCGCTCCGGCTCGGGTTGCACCGACAGCACTTCCTGCCAGACATCGCCCAAAGTGGTTCCCACTACCGCCCCTGACCCTGGTTCGACCGGACTGTGCGCGACCCCGCGGTCTTCGCGTCACGGTTTCCGGGAAACGCGCGATTCCGGGGTCCTTGCCGAACTTTAGGGCATGTGGACACGTACTACATCCCCTGTGGGAGTGGAGCCACGCGCCCGGGAGGAGGCCGGCTCCTCCCCTGCGGCGGTCTCCACCTCCGGGCGTCACCCGCGGTCGGGGCCCTCCACGGAGCCCCGGCCGAGGGCCCTTCCCGTCCTCAGCCCTCGGGGGCCTCCGCCACCTTCTTGAGTCGCACCAGGGTCGCCTCGATGCTGCGCGCGTTCCTGGCGGGCATCCCCATGAGGACGTAGAAGGCCGGAAGGGCCCGCGAGTAGTCGAAGGTCTCGGTGACCCTGGTGCCGCCCTCCGGCAGTTCCTCCAGTTCGTACCGCCAGCGGTGCGGACCGATGTGCCGCCAGGCGATCAGGCGGCCCTCCTCGTACTCGACCACCCGGTTGGTCATCCGGTAACCGACACCGAACATCCTCATGTCCATACCGAACTCGCTGCCGGGCTCCAGCCGTCGCGGACCGAAGAGGTCCGCGAGCACGGTGCCCGACCCGTCGAACTCCGGGTGCCGGGCCGGTGCCGCGATGATGTCGAAGATCCGCTCGGCGGAGGCGTCCACGACGACGCTCCGCGAGACCCTGTGCTTGACCATGTCCGCATCATGTCACCGACCGGTACCTCCTTCGCATCCCTCCCTACCGGGTGGGCGCCACCCGCCTTCCCGTTCTCGGGCGCGGAGAGCGCCGGGGCCGGTCTCCCACCCGGCGGGTGTCAAAGACCGACCTGCAGGTCGGGGGGCATGAGGACCAGGAACACGCCGACACGCATGGAGACCTGTAGCCAGGTGTTGCGAAAGCACGTCCACAGGTAGCCGTAGAACAGGCCGGCCACGCCGTAGGTCACAAGGGCGAGGCCGACGTGGTACACCAGGTCGGGCCCCGGCAGTTGGGCGACGGCGTCATAGGGCTGGATGACCGCGTAGGTCAGAGCGAAGATCACCGAGGTCGACACGATCCCGCCCCAACGACCCGTGAGTATCTCCATACGGGACTGCACCATGCCGCGGTAGAAGATCTCCTCGCACACGGCGATGACGATGAAGGCGAGCAGGAAGCCCACCAGGGGAAAGGACGGGCCCGGAAGCCCGATGTACGGAAAGGTCAGATAACCGATCAGGCCCAGGGAGAGCGCGATGGGCACCAGTCCGAGCCAACGCCAGGGTTCGGACACCTTCAGGGCGATCGTGGGCATGGCCGTCCCCTTTCCCTCCACCGTGATCCCCGAGCGGTCCATGACCAGTAACGGCAGAGTGAACAGGAACAGCAGTCTGGCCACCAGGGAGGCGGCCATGGCCAGGTCGGCGGCTCCCATCTGGGCGCCGTAGGAGCGGAAGAACAACGCCAACAGCGCCACGGCCAGCACGAA
Organism: uncultured Nocardiopsis sp.; assembly: GCA_937957845.1. Classification (GTDB taxonomy): domain Bacteria; phylum Actinomycetota; class Actinomycetes; order Streptosporangiales; family Streptosporangiaceae; genus Nocardiopsis. The sequence continues at coordinate 6,100 of CALGOD010000082.1, read as the reverse complement.
GCACACCAGGAACAGGATGAGCCAGGCCAGTTCGCGCTTGATGGGGTGACCGTCCATCGCCTGGGTCAGGCGGCGGTCCAACCGGTCGCGGTCGCCGAAGCTCCTGACCAGGATCCACGTCAGGACACCGCCCATCAGCATCGGTGTCCAGGCGAGCAGGAGGAGGATCCCCGAGCCACTCAAGACGTCTGCGCGCAGCATGGGGTGCGTGAGCATCGACACCATGAAGAGCAGGACGGCGGACAGCACCCACAGAGTGAGCCCCCATCTTCGCACCATGGTCACAAGAGTCCCCCTTGTCTCGGAACTCTCATTCTGCCCAAGGTAATACTAAGAGCTATCTAACGACTACGGTATGTCGTCATTCGCCTCAGGGCCCTCCCCAAGGCGTCGGGGCCGCCCCAGAGGGCGGCCCCGACGGACCTGGAACGGTGACGATCGCTATCCGTTGTTCAGGACCGAGCGCAGGAAGGACTTGGTCCGTTCCTCCCTCGGCTCACCGAAGATCTGTTCCGGCGGCCCCTCCTCGGCGATCTGACCCTGGTCGAACATGAGCACCCGGTGCGACACGTCGCGGGCGAAGCCCATCTCGTGGGTCACGCACAACATGGTGATGTCCGTGGTCTCGGCGATCTCGCGCAGTACGTCCAGGACACCGGCCACGAGCTCCGGGTCCAGAGCCGAGGTGACCTCGTCCAGCAGCAGGATCTCCGGCTGCATGGCCAGTGCGCGGGCGATCGCCACACGCTGCTGCTGACCGCCCGAGAGCTGGGTGGGGTGGGCGTCGATCTTGTCACCGAGGCCGACCATGTCCAGCAACTCCACCGCACGGGCGTTGGCCTCGGCCTTGGAGGTGCCCAGCACGTGCACGGGCGCCTCGATGATGTTCTGCCGGACGGTCATGTTCGGGAAAAGATTGAACTGCTGGAAGACCATGCCGACACGCTTACGGCGCTCACGCAGGTAGCCCTCGCCGGCCGGGGTCAGCTGTCCGCCCCGCATCGTGTGACTGTAGGGCTCGCCTCCCACCCAGATACAGCCCTCGGTGACCTTCTCCAGGGTCATCAGCAGGCGCAGGATCGTGGTCTTGCCCGAACCGCTGGGACCGATGAGGGTGACCCGCTCCCCCGGGGCGACGGAGAAGTCGAGGTGGTCGAGCACGGTGAGGTCGCCGAAGCGCTTCACCACCTGGTCGAAGACGATCAGGGGCTGATCCTTGGACTCGCCCCCGACGCCCTGAGGTCCCTCGGTGGCCGGGATATCAGACGGCGGCATAGCGTCGCTCCAGTCGTCGGATGAGGATGGCGGAGGGAACACTCACCAGCAGGAACAGCAGTCCCACCGCGGTGTAGGCCTCCACGATGCGGAAACTCGCGCTACCAACGCGTTGGGCCTCGGTGAGCAGTTCGGTCACACCGATCGCCAGAAGAAGGGGGGTGTCCTTGAACATCGCGATGAGGTAGTTGCCCAGTGCGGGGATGACCTTGCGGATGGCCTGGGGAAGCACGATGGCGCCCCAGGTGCGACGCCCCGGAAGACTCAGCGCCCGTGCCGCCTCCCACTGACCCTTGGCCACGCCCTCGATGCCCGAACGGTACACCTCCGCGGTGTAGGCCGAGTAGTGCACACCGATGACGATGATCCCCACGGTCAGTCCCGAGACGGTGGAGGGGGCCAGGAGGAAGACGAACACCAGTTGGATGATCAGCGGAGTCGTCCGGATGAACTCCATGACGGCGTGCAGGACGGCGCCGAAGACCGGGACCCGTCGGGCCATGGCGATCAACAACCCCAGGATCAGCGCGATCAGGTAACCGACCACGGTGACCTGGATGGTCACGCCCAGGCCCCTCAACAGGTCCGGCAGGACCTCGAAGGTCCACTGGAAGTCCCAGAACATGACTAGGCCACCCCCGCCTTGGTGTTGACCGCCGGAGGACGCAGGAGGGCCAGCAGGCCGGTGCCACCGGGCGGGATCCTGCCCAGCTTCCGGTTGGCGCGGCGTTCGAGCAACCGCATACCGAGGATCAGCACCTGCGCGATCAGGTAGTAGAGGATGAAGGCTCCGATGAAGGCGATCACCGTCTCACCCGTGGCCTGGCGCATCTGCTGGGCGACGGCCGTCAGGTCGGCCACGCCGATGAGGTAGGCGACCGCGGTCGCCTTCATCAGCTCGATGACGAGGTTGCCGAACGTGGGCAGCATCTGCGCCCACGCCTGGGGCAGCACCACGAGACGGAGTCTCTGGAACCAGGAGAAGTTCAGCGCGACGGTCGCCTCGACCTGTTCCTTGGGCACGGCGTTGATGGACGACCGCACGACCTCGGCGCCATAGGCCCCCACGTTGAGGCCCAGGGCGATGATCGCGGCGAATCTGTCGTCCAGTTGGTAGCCGGTCAGCTGCGGCAGGGCGAACGCCATCCAGAACATCAGCACCAGGGCGGCGATGCCCCGGAACACCTCCACGTAGACCGTGGCGACGGCCCGGGGCAACCAGTGCCGGATCGTTCCCATGATCCCGAAGACCATGGCCAGGACGAAGGCCAGGGCGCTTCCGCCGATGGTGAGCTGGATGGTGACCCACGCGCCGTCGAGGTAGAGCGGCAGTCGCTGGATCAGGAAGTCCACTGCGGGCTCATCCCTCGCAGAGTTCGGCTGTGGTCTTCTCGTCGGGCAGGTCGGCCTCGGTGAAGCCCCACTCCTCACCCAGTTCCAGGAGGCGTCCGCTCTCCTTGAACTCGGCGATCACCCGGTTGATCTCGTCCAACAGCTCGGTGTCCTGCTGGCGGACGCACAGGCCGCCCCAACCCTTCTCCTCCTTGCCGTCGATCTCGGGGTAGAAGGGCTCGGTGACCTCGAAGTCACCGCCGCGCTCCTGCAGGAGGAACTGGTGGGACACGTTCAGCATGGAGATCGCGTCGACGCGCCCCGCCTCCAACAGCTCGTAGCCGGTGGTCTGGTCCGGGATCAACTCCAGCTGGCCGCTCGGAACCTCGAAGTGCTCGGCGTAGCTCTGCTCGACGGAGGCGTTGAGCACGGCGAGTTTGATGTCGGGGTTGTCGACGAAGTCCGTGAAGTGCTGGATGTTGTGCGGATTGCCCTCGGCGACGAGGAAGGCCTCGGGCGAGGTCGCGGTGGGCTCGCTGAAGGCGACCTGTTCACAGCGCTCGGGGGTGATGAACACACCGGCGGCGATGACGTCGAACCTGTTGGCGTTGAGACCCGGGATGAGGCCGTCCCAGCTCACGGAGGAGGCCTGGATCTCGGGAACACCGAGCTCCTCGAAGACGGCCTGGGCCACGGCCGGGGACTGCCCGGCGGGGTTGCCCTCGCCGTCCACGAAGCCGAAGGGGATCTCGTTGGCCAGACCCACGGCCACGAAGCCCTGCTCGCGCAGACGCTCCAGGGTCGATCCGCTCGCCTCACCGTCACCTCCCCCGCCTCCGCCGTCGACACGGCTGCAGGCCGCCAGGCCGAGGGTGGCCAGCCCCACGCCTCCCAGACGGAAGGCGTCTCGGCGGCCCCAGGTTCCACGGCGTGCTGCTGGTACCTGTTTCTTCACGACTGCTCCTCGAAAGACTCGCGAGATTCGAATGGGGGGCGCCTGGTGTGGGCGGGCCGCGGCGCGAAGCCGCGGCCGTGGCCACCGCCGGGTCAAGGAACGGCGGCCTGGTACGGGGGTCTCCCTCCCCTTGCACACTCCGCAGTAACGAGACACGTTTGGTCCGTTATGCACTGGTTATGCACGTGCAGCTCTTGAGTGATCGGGTCTTTGGCCTGCTCAGGCGTGTTACCTGTGGCTCGTGACCCTGGGTTCAGTATCCCGTCACACTGGGGCGCCGGCATGAAAGTTCACGGCGTGCCTTCCGGAAATCACCGTCAACGCCGGTCCGTCGTGTCGTGACGGCCGTGGCCCGCATGGTGGGTGAGCGGACACGAAGGGCTCCGCGGTGACGTCCCCTCCGTCAGGAGGGAGCGCCACCACGGAGCCCTGTCAGGGACATCGTCCGAGCGGTGGTTCGGGGGGTCGGCTCCGCCGCTCCGGGCGTCCCGCGAGCGGGAGCGCGCGACTCCGCGGCGACCCGCAGGCCCCTGCCCGGCGAACCGTCCACGGTCCTCCGGAACACCGCCGCGCGGGATTTAGGCCGGGGAGCCCGTGGACTCCTCGTCCTCGACGATGAGCGGGTAGACGCCGTTCTCGTCGTGGACCTCGCGGCCGGTGACGGGCGGGTTGAACACGCACAGCACCCGGAAGTCCGTCTTCGGGCGGACGGTGTGCCTCTCGTGACCGTCGAGCAGGTAGAGGGTGCCCGGGGTGATGATGTGCTTCTCCCCCGTCTCCTCGTTGGTCAGCTCGGCCTCGCCCTCGATGCAGTGCACGAGCTCGATGTGGTTGGCGTACCACATGGTGGTCTCCGTGCCCGCGTACAGGACGGTCTCGTGGAAGGAGAAGCCCACCTTCTCCTTCGCGAGGATGACCCTGCGGCTGCGCCAGGTCGGCGTCTTGATGTCGGCGTCGGTGTCGTTGACCTCGTCCAGGCTGCGAACGATCAATGGTCTCTCCTTACGCGCCCTGGGGCGCTCCTGTGGTGGTGCGACACGGGGCGGGGCCGGACGGCCCCCGGAGGGATCGCCGTCCGGCCCCGTACCGCGTGGGTGCGGAACCTCCTCGTCGGAGGGTTCCTAGGCGGGCTGTGCCACCTTGACCGCGGCACGGGCCGCGTCAGCCATGATGTCAAGTCCGAGCGTGAGTTCTTCCTCACTGATGGTCAGCGGCGGCAGGAGCTTGGCCACCTCGTCCTCGGGACCGGAGGTCTCCAGGAGCAGGCCCCTGTCGAAGGACTCGGCGGCGACCCGCTTGGCGATGTCGGCCTGCTCGAAGGCCAGGCCCAGGGCCAGGCCACGACCGCGCACGTGCGCACCGAACTCGGCGTGCTCGGCGGCGATCTCGGCCAGACGGGCGGCGACCATGTGGCCCTTGGCCTTGGTGGCGTCGGCGAACGAGGAGTCCTTCCAGTAGCGGCGCAGCGCCTCGGCACCGGTCACCATCGCCGGGTTGAACCCGCGGAAGGTGCCGTTGTGCTCGCCCGGCTCCCACACGTCCAGCTCACGCTTGAACAGGGTGAGGGCCATGGGCAGGCCGTAACCGCTGATGGACTTGGACAGCGTGACGATGTCCGGGGTGATCCCGGCCTCCTCGAAGCTGAAGAAGCCACCGGTACGACCACAGCCCATCTGGATGTCGTCGACGATCATGAGGATCTCGTACTCACGGCACAGGTCCGAGAGTTCACGAAGCCACTGGGCGCTGGCCGCGTTGATGCCGCCCTCGCCCTGGACCGTCTCGACGATCACGGCGGCGGGCTTGTCCAGCCCACTGCCGCTGTCGTCCAGCAGGCTGCGCAGCCACAGGAAGTCCGGCGTCCTGCCGTCCAGGTAGTTGTCGAACGGCATCGTGGCGACGTGACCCAGCGGCACGCCGGCTCCCCCGCGCTTCATCGAGTTGCCGGTGACCGCCAAGGCCCCCAGCGTCATGCCGTGGAAGCCGTTGGTGAAGTTGACGATGGTCTCGCGGCCGGTGTACTTGCGGGCCAGCTTCAGCGCGGCCTCGACCGCGTTGTTGCCCGCGGGGCCGGGGAACTGGACCTTGTAGTCCAGGTTCCGGGGTTTGAGGACGACCTCGTCGAAGGTCTTCAGGAAGTCGCGTTTGGCCACGCTGTAGGCGTCGAGGCTGTGGACTATCCGATCGTCGGTCAGGTATTCGATGAGCGAGCTCTTCAGCTCCGGGTTGTTGTGCCCGTAGTTGAGCGAGCCGGCCCCCGCGAAGAAGTCCAGGTAGGCCTTACCGGACTCGTCGTAGACGTGACTTCCTACGGCCTTGTCGAACACGACCGGCCAGTTCCGGCAGTATCCGCGGACTTCGGACTCCAGGCGCTGGAAGGTCTCCATGGTGTTCTGTGGTTCCTTTCCCCAGGTTCGTGGGCTCAAGGCTTGGACGATGGGGTGAGTGGATGGTTCCGGTGACGATGGTTCGGTCACCCTTGCGGCTTGGGTCCGAGAGGGCCGATACGTACGAGGTCCTCGGGGTCCTGGGGAGGGT
>CALGOD010000081.1 GCA_937957845.1 uncultured Nocardiopsis sp. | reverse complement strand
TAGCGGAAGATGTGGTCGGTGTCGGCGATGTCGACGCGCTCGGCCTCGTCCAGGCCGGTCATCAACCGGTCCACGTCCTCTCGGGAGACCTGGGCGTCGTCCTCGCCCCACAGCACCAGTACGGGAGTGCCCGGGGGCAGGTCCTCGGCGAGCTCCACGGGATCGAAGGAGTCCATGAAGGCCAAGAAGTCCGTGTTCGCGGGCGAGTAGAGCCCGAGAACGTCCCCCTGTGGGATGTCGGCGTCCGTGACGGAACGCCCCGCCCTGATCATGGCCCGCGCGGTGCGGACGTCGGAGAGCAGCCTCACCGCCTCCTCTTCCTCGATCTGCTGCAGGGCCTCGGCCACACGCACCTGCTCGGTCACCTGCCGGTCGATCAGGTCCAGGTAACGGTTGCCGGGAGGAGCGGCCAGCACCAGCGCGGGGGAGGGATACCTCTCACCGATGAGCTCGTGGACACGCAGTGCGTAGAGAGCGCCTTCACTGTGTCCGACGACGAGCACCCGTCGGGGGTCCACCTCGGGTTGGGCGATGAGCTGCTCGTAGGCCGCCACCACCTGTTCGTCGAAGATCCGTGGATCCACCGGCTCGTTCGACTCCGGCGGATCGAAGTCCGCGGCGCTGCCGTACTTGTCGTACCGCAGGGAGGCGACCCCGGTGCCGGCGAGCACGCGAGAGAGGTTCCAGTTGGTGTTGGCCTCGGGACGCAGACGGCTGTTGCCGTCGCGGTCGGTGGGACCGCTACCGGAGATGATGAGCGCACCCGGGACGGTCCCCGAGGCCTCCTCCGGCAACCGGAAGCTCGCGGACACCTCGTACCCGCCGCCCTCGAAGGTCAACTCCCGCTCCTGCCCGCCCACACCGGGAGCCTCGGCCGTGCGGTCCTCAGCGGGGGCACAGGAGGTGGAGAGCAGGACGGTGGCGAGCACGCCGGCCACAGCGGTGCGCCGAAGAGCGGTCAAGGAGGAGGCAGGTGTGAACACCCCCTCAGCCTAGCGGCCCGGGTGGGGCCTTCCCTCGCCCTCCACCCGTCGACGCGGTTCCCGACGGACGGGTGGGGAGTTCCCCCCAGACCGACCACCGCCCGGTCCGCGTAACCGTACGCGGCGGGCGTCCCGGCCCGCCAGAGGGGCACGGACCGGGACGCGCACCGCGCTCAGACGCGACGCATCACGGCCACGACCTTGCCCAGGATGGTGGCCTGGTCGCCGTTGATCGGTTCGTAGGCCTCGTTGCGCGGCAACAACCACACACCGCCCTCCTCCTCGCGGCGGAACACCTTGACGGTCGCCTCCTCGTCCAGCAGCGCCGCGACGATGTCGCCGTTCTCCGCCTCCGGCTGTTGGCGGACCACGACGAGGTCTCCGTCGGTGATGGCCGCGTCGATCATCGAGTCACCGACGACGGTGAGCATGAACAGACGCCCCTCGCCCACCAGTTGACGCGGCAGGGAGAGCACGTCCTCCACCGCCTCCTCCGCCAGAATCGGGCCACCGGCGGCGATCCGGCCCACGAGCGGCACGGCCGCGGCACGGGAGGGGTCGATGTCCTCCGGCCTCAGGGCCCGTCCGCCGGCGCGTCCGGGGGTGCGCAGTTCCACGGCGCGGGGCCGGTTCTGGTCACGGTGCAGGTAACCCTTGCGCTGGAGCACCTTGAGCTGGTGCGCCACACTGGAGGGGCTGGACAGACCGACCGCTTCCCCGATTTCCCTTATGGACGGGGGGAAACCCCGCTCGCGTACATAGCGCTGGATGAAGTTCAGCACGCTCTGTTGACGCGCGGTCAGTTTGGGGGCTTCGGGCGTGGACCCGCCGTCATTCTCCACTGCGGTGAGCACGGTGGCGGTGTCTTCGGTTCCGGGATTCTCCTCCGGCACGGCCGGGCCTCCTCGGCATTCGGTTCGGTCAGGGCCTGCTTGTGTGACTGACCACCACCGGCTCGCGACCGCGCCGACCTGGGGTCCACGGGATGCGGAACCGGCGTGAAATCACCGCCAACTTTAGTCGTTGCACACGGTGATATCAAACAAGCGTTCGAGATCGGCATAATTGCGCGACGCTTTTTCGCGGCCAATTTCCGACCTGCTCTTATGTGTGTACACGTGATCACGTGGCGTTGTACGCCAAATGCGCGAACACGTGTCCGTGGGGCGGTGGGCGGCGGTATGCGGAAGGCATCCCGTCGGGTGAGGGGTCGGCCGAAATTCCGTGGGAGTCGTGGAATGCGGGGATCGCGGGCCGTCGTGGCCCGTGGCTCCGGTCGTCGACGGCGCTATCCTGTACCGCGGTGCCGGGCGCCCCCACAGAGGCCCGAGGGCGCCGTCTCTCCCCTTCCGAAGGCATCGAGGTCACCACGCTTCGTCACGCCCCGAACGCATGCCGTTCCGGGGGCGTGTCGCCTGCCGAGTTGCGCCGCGCGGCGTGGACCTCTAGGTTCGACCTCTAGGTTTGACCCCAACATCTAGGGTTTGGAGAGGTGAAATCCCCCAGAGGTTGTGGTTTAGTGGTGTTTGCGGGTTGTCGTTCGGTGAGAGAAGCAGGTGAGCGAGGATGCACTGTCCGTTCTGCCGCCATCCGGACACCAGGGTGATCGACAGCAGGTCCACCGACGACGGAGCCGCCATCCGACGCAGGAGATCCTGCCCCGTGTGCGAGCGCAGGTTCACCACCCAGGAGACCGTCCTGTTGATGGTCGCCAAACGCTCCGGGGTCACAGAGCCCTTCAGCAGGGCCAAGATCATCGCCGGGGTGCGTCGGGCCTGCCAGGGCCGCCCGGTCTCGGAGGACG
>CALGOD010000080.1 GCA_937957845.1 uncultured Nocardiopsis sp. | reverse complement strand
GGGGAAGGGCCTGGACGGGCTCGCCGTCGGTCAGTGCGAACACGCCGTCGGAGGTCACGGCCACCGGCCCGCCCCCGCTCGCCTCTCGGGACGCGCTCACCTCGGGAGAGGAGGGACGTAGGTCGTCGGGGGTCCAGCCTGGCGCCACACCTGCTCCCCGGTGGTGGTGTCGAGGGCGACCAGGCTCTCCACCGCATCGGAGGGCACGTCCATGTTCGCCAGAGCGGCATCCAGCTCTGTTTCCGACACCTCTGGCCGGTCCAGGCACAGGCGGCGCACGAGGACCCGGTCGCCGTGACCGCGGCTCCCGCCGTCGTCGCCCCACAGGCACAGCCGGTCCTCAGCAGCGGCCTCCCACTCGAACTGCCAGACAGGTGCGGCCGAGTCCGTGGCGTGGGCGACCACACGATCGGCTCCGTCCTCGTACACGCGCAGAACGCGTATGTCAGGGGTGAGGAGGTGAGCCCTGGAGAGGGCCTTCTCCTCCCCTGGCAATGGAGGCAGGGGCGCGTCGCGCACCACCTGTCCGGTGGCGGTGTCCAGCACCACCATCGTCTGTGTCTTGGGATCCGGTCCCGGTTCGGCTGCGTGCAGCAGGTGGGCGTAGCGGTCCTGGCCCTCGAACACCCCGGTCTTCACCTGTCGTGCGTAAGGCAGCCGGTAGGTCCACAGCTCTTCCCCGGTGCTCCCGTGCAGGGCCACGAAGCCGTCGTCGTAGCGCACCAGCGGTCCGTGCGATCCTCGCTCCACGCCCCGCACAGGGTGCTCGTGCCACCAGGTCCACCCCACCCGGCTGAGCCTGGCCGGGGTCGAAGGCGCCTCGCTCTTGGTGGCCACGGTGTGTTCGACCAGGAGCAGTGGGGTCACGGCCGCCGGAATCAGTGTCCAAAGCAGGAGCGTGGCCAAGGCGCCCGCCACCAGGCCGGCCATGACCCGCTTCCACCTCCGCCACGACAGGACCCGGCCCGAGCACAGCACCAGTGTCGTGCCCAGGGCGGTCAGGCACACCCCGGCCCACAGTGCGGTCACCGCATCGGGAAACATCAGGTAGCGGCCGTTGTCCACGGCGGGGGCCAGGTGCCGGGTGGGAAAGGCCGCCCACACCAGCGCCCATACCGCCAGGACGGTCGCTGTTCGCACCAGGACGCCGATCGGGACGGGCGTTCGGGCGGGACGAGGGGATCGCGGACAGCGGTCAGGGACACCCACCCGCCGACCCCGATCGCCAGAAGCAGGGCCGGCCACACCAGGGTTGACAGGCTCTGGTCAGAGGCCGCGTGTTCGGGGAAAGCGGTGACGCGGGGCGCGGTGAGCACCACCGCCCCGGCCAGTACCAGGACTCCACTCCAGCCGAGCACGTCCCCGACCCGTCCGCCCACCGGTCCCACCCTCTGTCCTTGTTCGCACCACTGTCGGCTCGGGCAGTTGAGGGACTCGGTTTCGGCGTACCCGCAGCGGATGGGGCGGAGTCGAGCACGGCCTGCTTGAGACTGTTCCCCCAGGGGCACATCACCGTCGTGGGTCGTCCGACGACCGGGGCGAGAGCCACCGTGGTCGATGAACTCACGCGCGGGGTCCGGCCGGTCCAAGGGAGCATGCGACCTCTTCCACGACTCGAGAACGGAGACAAGCCATGGGGAAGACCGCAGAGGAGTACCTCCACGAGCATCGGACCGTCGTCGCCTACGACATCCTCAAGGACACGGTCAACGCCTTGCAGGCTCGCTACATCGCGCTCAGTCGAGCAGCGCTCGGAGACCCCGAGGAGCAGAAGAAGTGGAAGACGCGCATGCTCCAAGCGCGCGACGCGGTGCTGTGCATCGATCCTAAGGATCTGCAGGCGATCACCGACCTCACCGAGCGGTACGACGCCGAACTTCGCCGGCTGCGACGGAACCAGGGGTGAAGGAGTCCGACCTTCCCGCTGCCGCAGGAGTGGATCGCCCATTCTTTCGACCGCCCCGCCGGCAACGAGGACCACTCCCCCAGGACCCGCGAGTTCGTCTTCGGCGGTCACCCTCTCGACGTGGAGGAGCCGACCCGGCCGCTGCCCGCGAGCGGCCGGTGGAAGGAGCACCACGCACCGCTCCCCCGCGCTCCCACGGCCGCCCACCGACACCGCCGAGAAGGAAACCATGACCGGCTGGGCCACCCGTCCCGAGACCGCCGACGACATCCCGGCCATCCGCGACATCCTCCTTGCGGCCTTCCCCACAGCAACCGAGGCCGACATCGTCGATGCCCTGCGCGCCGATCCCCAGGCGTGGATCGAGGGCCTGTCGATGGTCACCACGACCTCCGCCGGCACCCCGGTCGGGTATGCGCTGCTCAGCCGCTGCCACGTCGACGGCGCGCCCGCCCTCGCTTTGGCCCCGTGCGCGGTGGTGCCCTTCGCCCAACGCACCGGGGCCGGTGCGGCCGCGATTCGCGCGGCCCTGGACGCCGCTTTGGCCATGGGCGAGAACCTCGTCCTCGTCCTGGGTCACGCCGACTACTACCCCCGGTTCGGCTTCACTCCCGCCTCTGGTTTCGGCATCCGGGCGCCCTTCGAAGTGCCCGACGAAGCCATGATGGCCATGGTCTTGGACGGCACCCGCCCCGTCCCGACCGGCACCATCCGCTACCCCGCCGCGTTCGGGGTCTGACCGCTCCTGTGGGCCGGGTGAACAGGCCTGTGCCGTGAGTCCTTGCGCGCGGAACGCGCAGAAGGGGTGCGCCTGGCCCACCGACACCGACGTGACCCCCTGCCGTGGTCAAAGAACGGCCGAAAACCGGCCCCGGGTGGGAGATGCGCAGGGCCACCGCACAGGGATGGGCGGGGGTCCTTGACGCCGTCCTGGAGCGGTCCCACCGCTCGTTCGACATCAGCCGTTCCGCCCGCGGCACCCGCTCAGACCATAGAGAACCCCACGACGATGAGCTCTGGGGCATTCCAAGGAAACCTGCTCTTTCCTCTCTTCGCTCCTGAGGCCGACCCGCCTCACCGAATACGGGAGTGGTCGATGTTTACCTGTC
>CALGOD010000079.1 GCA_937957845.1 uncultured Nocardiopsis sp. | reverse complement strand
AGTGCGGACAGGGCGGCCTCGGGTGTGCGATGGGCAGGGGCGGCGACCTCACGCAGACGCCCCACCAGGCCGGGAGTGAGGGGGGTGAGCAGGTCGACCGAGTCCAGGGCCAGGGCACGGGCATGGTCGCGGACCGGCCGGAGGGCGGCGTTCCACAGGAGGTCGTCGTAGAGGGCCCTCAGTCGCCCGTCCCGAAGGTCGGGCTCGGAGACGGTCCGCGCCGTGACGGCCTGCCCGCTTCTCCCGTGGAGGGGGACGACCGCGGGGGCGAGGGGTTCGGGACCCGCGGGAGGGGACAGCAGGGCGAACTGACCGTGACCGTCCACGACCCGTTCGCCGAGGGGACGCGCCTCCAGGTCACGCACCCGGCCGGTGTCCAGGTCCCGGTCCAGGCGAAGACGCACCACCGAGCCCGGCCGGGCCGCCCATCGCTGGGCCATGGGTCCTCGGTAGCCGCGGTGGTAGGCGCCCACGAGCACGGCCTCCACGTGATCGGCCAGGACCCGCACTCCGGTCCCCGGCATACGTGCGGCGAAGAGGTCGAGCACCGCGGGCACCAGGGCCTGGGGACGGGCCTCGCCGTCGGCGCCCGTCACCAGTGCGGGGGAGAGCAACACCAGGTCGATGGGACTCCCCGCCGCCCAGGAGGGCGGCTGTGTCCGCGCGATCCGGTCCGGTGCCACCAGCCGGTCGGGATCGACCGGAGCCACGTGTACACCGCCGTGGGCCCGGGTGCCTCCCGAGCCGAGAGTGAGAGTGCCATCGGCCTCCGCGAGGAAGGCGACGATCCGTTCGGCGAGTCGTTCCAGGGCGGTCGGATCGGATGCGCGCAACTGCCACCGGGCCTCGAAGACCTGTCCCGCGTCGATGCTCGTGGTGAGGAAGGGGACACCGTGGGCCGTCCCACCGGTACGCGAACGGCCCAGATATCGCTCGGCGGTGGTGTTCACGACGGCCCGTAGGGAACGGTCGGGGGTGAGGGGGTCGCGGACCGCCCGGTAGGGCGTCGCGGGATCGGTGTCACCGAAGACGTCGACGATGGTGTCGCCGTCCTTGCCCGGGGTGTAGAGGTGGGCGGGGGCCGGGTAGGCGACGGCGGCCCGCGCGGGACCTTCCCCTGAAGCGGGATCGCCGCCCGGTTCCAGCCGGGGATGGGCCGTGGCGAAGCGGACCTGTTCCCCCCGTACCACCCAGTCGTGGAGTTCACGGTCGCGACCCGCACGACGTAGAGCGGCGGCGAGCATGCCCCGCTGGGCACGTCCGCCGATGGTGTGCTCGGAGTCGATGCGCAGCGGATCGAAGGAGGTGCGCACCACCAGGGTGTCGGTGAGGAGGTAACGCAACGGCAGGTAGCCGCTCACCCCGGGGTCGTCCACGGGTCCGCCTCCTTCCACGTCACCACGCACCACCCCCCTGTGTCGTCCGCGCGACCGTCACGACCGGGGACACACGGTAGTCGCACACGGGGAGTGCGCGCTTCGGCGCGGCGGGGCACGCCGAAGTGGCCGGGTACCGTCGCGTGTGTCCGGTGGCCCGACTCCGTGCCCCTCAGGGGGCGCGGCGGGGACCGGGGCCCGCTCCACGAGGTCCGGCCGTTCTCCGTTCCCCGTGGTGGCCAGGCGCAGGGTCAGCGTGTTCGGGTCGGCGCGGTCGTCCCCGGCCAGGCGCACGTCCACCCGGCCCCGGCCGCGGGTGCCCCGCAGGCCGATCGTGGTGGTGGCCAGGCAGGCACGGGCGAGCAGCCTCCAGTGCTCCTCCCCCGGCGCGGACGCCCAGGTCAGCGCGGCGCTGAGGGTCAGACCGGGGAGGAGCACCCGGTGAGTGCGCAGTCGGCCCGGCCGAGGGGCGCCGTCCGCGTCCATCTCGATCCCCGACTCCAGGGTGGTGTAGGCCTCGGTGACCGAACGGCGCAGAACGGAGCGCACGGGTTCACCACGGCCGGCGAGCGCGCGGGCGACCGCGTCACGGACGGACCCGTCCAGCGTCGCGTGCCCCAACCGCAGCATGCGGTCCGCGCCATGGGAGCTCCTTCGCCCGAAGACCTCGTCACGGGCCCCGGCCAGGTCCGGCGCGACGGCCAACGCTTCGGACGCCCCACCGCGCAGTCTCGCGGCGAGGCGATGCCGTGGCAGATAGGGAAGTCCGTGCTCGTCGGTGACCACGTCGGTGTCGGCGTCCGTGCCGTCCGCGCTGGCGCCGACGAACAGGGCCGGCGATGCCAGGTGCACCAGGACGCGGTCCGGACGGCTCATCGGGACGTGTCCCGGTGAGCCGCCCGGACCTGTGGGCCACCGGCCCCCGTCCGCCCCTGTGGTCGGGGCCGGTGGTGTTCGGATGCCGCCCCCAGTCCGGGATCCAGGTACAGGTCCATCACCTCGACCGCGTCCGACAGGCCGCCGGGCGTCCATCCCCGGGGCAGCTCGACGGGGTGGCCGGTGACACGGGCCCGACGGGCGAGCTCGGCACCGGGATCGACGCCCGCCTCCACCAGGGGGAGCAGGGAGGAGATCAACCAGTTCCGGTGGCGGCCGCCGTCGCCGGAGAGCAGACCGCCCGGAGCGGTCTCCGACAGGTAGCGGTCCAGGAAGCGGGTGAACCCGGCCCCGGTGAGCGGCAACTCGGTGCGGGGAAGGGGCGCCCCACGGTCCTGTTCGAGGCGGTGCAGTACCCGGTCGACACCGTCGAAGCGCGTCGTCCAGGCCACGGTGTGGTCGTCGGGCGCGGCGGGATCGGCCTCGGCCCTGCGCACCCTCTCCTCCTTGGCCCGACGGCACATGGCCTCGCACAGGTCGTAGCCCAGTGACAGAGGAGCGCCGACCGGTTGGAAGGCCACTCCCACACGGACCGTGGGCACGAACGTGGTGTGGGCGGCGCCGTCCTCGCCGAGGACGAGGCGACCGCCGCCGGGACGGTCCCCGTGAGCCTCGGCGAGCGCGCGGTGCAGTCCCACCCTGGGGTCACGAGGGTCACCGACGGCCGCGGGGTCGACGTCGAGCCAGTCGAGTGCGTGGCGCACCA
>CALGOD010000078.1 GCA_937957845.1 uncultured Nocardiopsis sp. | reverse complement strand
CGCAGCACCTGCCCGAGGAGGAAACCCAGCACGATGAAGGGTATGGCCGAGACCCCGACCACGGCGGTCCGTACGTCCATCTGACCACCCAGGGCCAGGGCCGCCAGGGACACCGCGCCCCCGACGAGGAAGAACATGGCCAGGGTGGCGCGGACCCTGGCAGGCTCCTCGTACTGGTAGAGCAGGGCCATCGGCGGACCGCCCACGGAGGTGGCCGTACCCGCGAATCCCGAGAGGCTCCCGGCCACCACGAGCGAGACGGGGGTGATGGGCACCCGTAGGGACCAGATCGACAGGGCCACCGCCACGAGCACCATGATCGCGACCGCTCCGGCCAGGGCACGGGGCTCCAGCACCGCGACCACCCACACGCCCAGGGCCGTTCCCGGCAGGCGTGCGGGCAGCCCCCAGGCGATCCCACGCCAGTCCACGTGACGCCGCTCCTGGAGCAGGGTGAGCAACGGCAGGACGATCACGGTCACCAGCAGGGCTCCCGGCATGAGGGTGGGGTCCAGGAGGGAGATGACGGGGGCGGAGACCAGCCCCAGACCGAGTCCGACGGTGCTCTGGACGATCGCCCCGGCGGTGATCGCGACCATGGTCACCAGGACGAAGGTCCACAGGTCGCCCTCGCCGAGCACTCCGTGGCCGGTGGGGGAGAAATACTCCGCGAAGCCCCAGGAAGCGGGCGGTGGGAGAGAGGTGAGTTCTGCGGGCACAGACCGCGACGTTACCTCCCCGCTCTCCCGTCGGGGTCAGCAGGTCCGCGGATGAGACGACCGGGAGCGAAGAACGCCGTCCACGTAGGCCAGGGCGCGCTCGGGATGCAGGAACCAGTCGATGAGGTCGGAGGGGTCTCCGAAGGAGTTGGCGAAGCGGTCGGCCGTCTCCTTGTGCCGGGAGGCCAGACGGTACAGCTCCTGCACGTACGGCGGGTTGTCCAGCAGGACCCTGCCCCAAGCCGTCACCTGGCTCGCCTGCCGCCAGTAGTCGGCGAACGCCGTACGCATGAAGGACTCGTCGAAGGGCCGTCTGCCGTGGTCGACGATGGCGCGACGGTACACCTCGGCGCAGAACGAGGCCATGTTGGCCCCCTGCGCGACGATGGGGTCGTTGGCGACGACGGAGTCGGCCATGCCCAGGACCGGGGTCCCATCGGCCAGGCGGGCCACGGGTTCGCGCACCACCGGCGTGTAGCCGCCGTGCAGAGTGGCTCCCGGGTCCGCCAGACGGGTGTGCGCCAGGCGCTCGTACTCCCAGGGGGCCTCACTTCGCAGTACGTCCAGCACACCGGCCAGGACCTCCTCCGCGGAGGCGTCGGCGGGCAGAGGACGTTCCAGGGGACCTCCGGGAACGGCCTCGACCAGGACGGCCTCGCAGACACCCGCGAGGGAGTAGGTGGGAAGGGTCAGCACCTCCCCCGCCCCGGGGATCACGGTGCGGCTGAGGACGGATCCGTCGGGGTGGGGCGCCGCACCCGTGACGTAGGCCAGGGCCAGGCGGCGCTGCGGGGACCGAAAGTGCGAGCGCCGTGTGTCACGGGGGAAGAGTTCGGCGAGTTCTCCGCGTCCGGCGGCGATGACGACGAGGTCGTGGTCGGAGGCGAACCGGTCCAGGTCCCGCTCACGGACACGGTGTCGGACGAGGACGCCACCGGAGCGGGCGAACAGTTCGAGCCACGCCGACATCTTGATCCGTTGGTCGACCGACTGGGCCGGTTCCTCCAAGGAACCGGCCCAGGACAGGTCGGAGGCCCTGTCTCCCCCCGCGTCGGCGACACGGACGCTGACACCCCGGATCGCGGGAGCGCGGTCGTCCCACAGCGCGAGGCCGTGGCGGCGTTCTCGACGTAGAGCCGGTCCGAAGAGGCACTGGGTGGACATCACACGGCCCGTGCGTATCTCCTGTGGCCCGGTGGCGCTGACGAGTGACACCTCATAGCCCTCAGCGAGCAGGCCGAGGGCGAGCTGTAGCCCCGACTGTCCGGCCCCGACCACGAGAATCCTGCGCATGTCTCTCCGTTCGCTTCTGCCCTTGGGGATCGCGGGCGCGTGCCGGTCCGTCGAACGCGGAGCGCCGGGCACGGCGATCCCGCGGCGCGCGGTCGACCGACCGTCCCCTTCGGGAAGCTAGCAGCGCCTCGCGTGCGCACCCCGCCGCCCCCGTCACAGGCCGTATCCCCCAGGGCCGCGTGGGACGCCCGGGCTCGAACGGAGGCCGGCCCGGTGCGGGGAGCACCGGGCCGGCGGGGAAGGGGCGGTGACGGTTGGAGTGGGGCACCGTCGGACCGCCCGCGATGGTCTCGCTGTCAGGCGCCCCCTCGGGCGTGGGTCTTGCGGCCCCTGCGGGAGGTGGCGTCCAGGATCACCGCGATCAGCAGGACGGCGGCGGTGATCATGAACCGGACGGAGGTGGACATCTGCAGCAACAGCAGACCGGAGGTGATCG
>CALGOD010000077.1 GCA_937957845.1 uncultured Nocardiopsis sp. | reverse complement strand
CGGCGCCCGGGGAACTCGGTGCGGGCCAACAACCAGGCCAACGGTACTCCCAGGAGCAGGGAGACGACGGTGGCCACGGTGGCGGTGGACAGTGACAGCCACAGGGCGGTCAGCACCTCGGGGTCGGTGACGCGACCGCCCATGGTGGACCAGGGCGCGCGCACCAACAATCCCGCCGGCGGCAGCACCAGAAAGGCCAGACCGATGAGTGCGGGCAGGACGAGGATCCATGGGGACCGTCCCCGACGCACGCCTCGAACCCCTCCGCCCGGGAGCGGTTCGGCGCTCGGACCCGGGGTCATGGCGCACCGAACCCGGCGGCGGTGAGGACGTCCCTACCGTCATCGGAGAGGACCAGGTCCACCCAGGCCGCGGCGAGCTCCGGATCCTCGGCTCCGGAGAGGACGGCGACGGGATAGTCGTTGACGGCCTCCTCCGCCTCGGGGAACTCCAGGCCGCGGACGCGTTCGCCGGCCTCGATGACGTCGGTGGCGTAGACGAGGCCGGCGTCGACCTCGCCGAGTTCGACCTTGGTCAGGACCGCGCGTACGTCCTCCTCGTAGGTCACCGGGGTGATGTCCACGCCCGCGGCCTCCAAGGCGGTGACGGAGGCCGCTCCGCAGGGGACCTCCCGTGCGCACAGGGCGACCGAGACACCGTCGTCGGCCAGGTCGGCCGGTCCCGTGATCTCGACGGGGGCGTCCGAGGAGACGGCGATGCGCAGGGTGTTGGTGGCGAAGACCGCTCCCCTCCCACCGTGTTCCTCGGCCCACGCGGTGTCCGCTCCTCCGCCCGCGACGACGCGTTCCATGGTGACGGTGTCGGCGGCGGCGAAGACGTCGGCGGGGGCTCCGGAGCCGATCTGCACGGCCAGGTCACCGCTGCCCGCGAAGTTGAACACCACCTCGGTCCCCGGATGTCGCTCCTCGAACTCCATCGCGAGGTCGGTGAAGACGTCGGTGAGGGAGGCGGCGGCGAAGACGTGCAGCCGTCCGTCACGCCCCTGGCCCGCGCCGTCGGCCGCACAGGCACCGGCGCAGAGGACCACGGCGACCAGGGCGCACAACGACCGGGAAGGGCGCTCACGCATGCTCTCCCCCCACGGTCTCGACGACCACGTTGGTGGACTTGACCACCGCGGTGGCGACGGTGCCCACCTCCAGGCCGAGTTCGTCCGCGGCCTCACGGCTCATCAGGGAGAACACCCTGTGGGGTCCCGCCTGGATCTCCACGCTGGCCATCACGCCGTCACGGACGACCGCGGTCACCAGTCCGCGGAAACGGTTGCGTGCCGAGGAGACGTGGCGGCCGGGGTCCTCGGCGGCTCCCGCCCGCATGAACACGGCCAGGTCCGCCCCGTCGAGCAGGCGCCGACCGGAGGGGTCGCGGGTGGCGGCCAGGCGTCCGGAGTCGACCCATCGACGGACGGTGTCGGAGCTGACGCCCAGGAGCTCGGCGGCCTCGCTGATCCGGAAGGTCGGCATGGAACGACCATAGCCCCGCGGATACCAGGAAGAAAGACGCTCTCGGCTGGCGGATCCGAACTTTTTCCGCCCCTCCCTTGGTTTTCGCGATGAGCGTCACGGTCCGTGGCGAAGGGGCACCGCGTCAGCCGTGCACGTCGGCGACCTCACTGACGGGCCCCTGGACCCGGTAGTGATCCAACGCGGTGACCACGTACCCCGCGCCCTCCGGCGACGGTGTGGTGTCGGTCAGCTCCGTGCGTCCGGTGACCCCCACCAGGTCGTCCGGGGAGATCGCGGCGCACCTCGCTTCCTCCGAGCCCACGCCGTCCCCGGGGGCTTCGGAGGGCAACCGGTGGACGGCGTAGAAGCGGGCGCCCTCCACGCTCTCCCAGGCGACCCGCACACCGTCGTCCGTGGCCTGGGCGGTGACGCCTGCCACCACGTCCACCCGTGCGTCTTCGGAATCGCCGGCGCGCGGTGGCAGCGCGGGCCGGGTGTAGTGCTCGCGGACCAGCTCCGCGTAGGCGTCGGCGGCCTGTCCACGCAGGCTCTTGATGGAGAAGTAGATGTCGCCGCCCACTCCGGGCAAGGCGCTCGAGTAGTCCAGTTGGGAGCTGAGCGCGTGCTCGTCCTTCCAGCCCTCCTCGCCCACGCGGTAGGCGGCCTGGCCGATGTACAGGTCCACGCCGGTGCCCTCCACCTCCTGGGACCACCAGTCGGCCAGGGCCTCGTAGTCGGCGGCGGCGAAACCCCGTTCCCAGTACAGCTGCGGTGCGACGTAGTCGATGGTGCCCTCCCGGATCCAGGTGCGGGTGTCGGCGTACTGGGCGTCGTAGGACTGCAGTCCCGAGGTGGGCGAACCGCTGGGATCGGTGGTGTCGTTGCGCCAGATGCCGAAGGGCGAGATTCCGAAGCGCACCCAGGGTTTGGTCTGGTGGATCTGTTCGTGCACGTCG
>CALGOD010000076.1 GCA_937957845.1 uncultured Nocardiopsis sp. | reverse complement strand
CCCCCTACGAGCCGGGGAAAGCGTCCTCCTCCTCGGCGCGGGGAC
Source organism: uncultured Nocardiopsis sp. (assembly GCA_937957845.1). Lineage (GTDB taxonomy): Bacteria > Actinomycetota > Actinomycetes > Streptosporangiales > Streptosporangiaceae > Nocardiopsis. The sequence continues at coordinate 2,185 of CALGOD010000076.1, read as the reverse complement.
AGTGCACGAACGGGAGCCCCTCGGACCCGGGGAGAAGATCACCCTCTTGTCGATCGGTCACGCGTTCGGCCCCCACCCGCCCGAGCCTCTCTGGCGGGAACCGCTGAAGAAGGGAAACAATGTCCACCCCGACCAGTAAGAGGCTTTCACGAAGGATCGCGGAATTTTCCGAGGGCCTTTCCGATCTGGAGAGGTTCAATCTCAACCTCATCATGTCGATCGGTGTGGGAGGAATCGCGCCCCGTGGCGACGTTCCCGAGGCAGGAGTGAGAAAGGATGCCTGGGATACGGGCATATCCGTTCTCTCGGCTACGGGCCGTTCAGGCGTCTCCTTCGTCGGCAGGGCGCCCTTCATGACGGACGACCTGCTTTCGGGCCTGCAAAGAGAGGCGGTGGAAAGGAAGTCCATCAGCCACCGCACCGGCCCCCAGGAGTTGAGCCCGGGCGGCTCGGCCGCAGAGGCGCTCAGCCGGAATCCCGACGCGATCTCCCTGATCTCCGACTCCCTCGGGGAAAAGGTGTTCCCCACCGAGATCAGCACCTATCTGTACTACACGAGCGGTGGGGATTATCTCTACCCCCACGTGGACACGGACATCTTCAGTGTCAACCTCATCACCATGCTCGAACGCAGAGTGCCTGAGGGGAAGCGGGAGGAGGACGCCTCGGCGCTCGTCATCTACGACGCCGACGCCAATCCACGCCGTGTCCCGCTGCGGGTGGGTGAGAGCGCCGTCCTCATGGCGAGCGGAACCGTGCACGCGCGGGAGACACTGGCCCCCGGTGAGAAAGTGACCATCCTGACCGTGGGGTTCCAATATCAGGGTCTGAAGCCGAGCGACTTCGGTCAATGAGCGAGGCGTCCCGCGCATCCGACACACCGGCGGATTTCGGTCGATCGCCGGTGAGCACGGCGATCGACCGGATTCTGGCGGGCTTGGCCCTCGACGACCCGGCCGAGGGGTTCCAGGCCCACCCGATGCGCTCGTACCTCCCCACCCGGACGATCGCGGGCCCGCGGTTCCCGCCCCGCCTGCTCGACTCCCTGCTCCTGTGGCCGGGCGCACCACGCGGCCTCCCGTCGTGGGGCGACGCGCTACGGAAGCACGACCTCTCGCCGGCGGCACTCCGACAGGAGGCAGAGCAAGGCGAGGTGGTGGAATTCGACGGCCTGTCCTACACACGCGGCGGGCCACGGGCGGAGCAACTGCACCAGGAACTGGCTTCGGTGCCCGGCGCGCCGGCGGCACACAGCGACGTCCTCTCCCCTTTCGGATCGCCCTATTTTTTCCGAAACGACGTAGGAGAGCGTCAAAAATATCAAGTACATAAGCTATTCGCCACCCTGGAAGCGGTGTATCCGGTGGTCACCGTGACCGTGTTGGTCGAACGCGTCGGATGCGCTCCGGGGGAGGGTTCCGGGTTCTTCGTTGATCCGCACGGAAAAAAAGTGGTGATGGACGAACATCCCGGTGATGTTTGGGCACTGTACGCGAGTGGTTCGCCGTACGGGAGGACCCCGATCCTCGGATCTGGGAGTGTTGTGGCGCTCTCCATGTCCTATGCTCTGAAAAGATGAACGTACGCCGCCGAGAACTGAGGCCGGTTCGCCGTGGATCTGAATGACGACCCTCGGGAATGGGCGCGGGGGCGACGCCATCAGGGCTATCGGCCGCCAGCGGCCGCCCGCTCGGGTGGTAGGCGGCCACGCTCCGCTATATCGCGTATGGGGTGGTGGCGGTGTCACGGACGCGCGACTTCCGGGGCGTTTCCGTACCGCGTCGTCGACCGCTGTGCCCGTTGTCGGCGACTGGGTGGAGCTCTCCGACGACGGTCAGAGCGTCGTCGGAACGCTCCCGAGGACGACCCTCGTCTCCCGTGAGTCCACCTCCGCTGAGCACCTCGAACAAGCGCTGGTGGCCAATACCGATGTCGTCGCCGTCGTCCTCCTGCCCTCGCATCGGGGTACCGGCCTGCTGCTGAACTTCTTGTCCGTCGTGTGGTCCGGCGAGGCCACCCCGCTCGTCTGCTGGGGCAAGAGAGACGCCTTCGACGAAGACGAGCTGGCGGAGGCGGAACGTGAGGCACAGGAATACGTCGGACCAGACGCCGTGCTGACGGTGAGCGCCCACAGCGGAGCGGGAGTCGCGGACGTGGGGGGGCGGGGCGGACCGGGCGGCACGCT
>CALGOD010000075.1 GCA_937957845.1 uncultured Nocardiopsis sp. | reverse complement strand
AGCACTGAAGAACGACCCCGGGTGGCGTGTGAGGGCCACCGACGGGTTTACTGGTTGGTAACAAGCGATGCCGGAGGTCAGCGGCACATCGATCACCACCGGATCTCCGACTCCACACGCAGCACCTCAACCGTTAGGGACGCAGCCATGCCCGAAGCAGTCATCGTCGCTACCGCCCGTTCCCCGATCGGTCGCGCCTTCAAGGGTTCGCTCAAGGACATCCGCCCGGACGACCTGACCACCCAGATCGTGCGCGCCGCCCTGGACAAGGTTCCCGAACTCGACCCCACGAGCATCGACGACCTGATGCTCGGCTGCGGTCTGCCCGGTGGCGAGCAGGGCTTCAACATGGCCCGCATCGTGGCGGTGCAGCTGGGCCTGGACACCGTTCCGGGCACCACCATCACCCGCTACTGCTCCTCCTCCCTGCAGACCACCCGCATGGCCTACCACGCCATCAAGGCGGGTGAGGGCGACGTGTTCGTCTCCGCCGGGGTGGAGACCGTCAGCCGCTTCATCAACGGCAACAGCGACGACGCCAAGAACGAGAACCCGCTCTTCGACGACGCCAAGAACCGCACCGCCAAGCGCGCCGAGGGCGGCGCCGAGGTCTGGACCGACCCGCGACAGAACGGCGAGCTCCCCGACGTCTACATCGCGATGGGCCAGACCGCCGAGAACGTCGCCCAGCTCACCGGGGTCTCCCGGCAGCGCCAGGACGAGTTCGCGGTCCGCTCCCAGAACCTGGCCGAGAAGTCCCTGGACAACGGCTTCTGGGAACGCGAGATCACCCCTGTGACCCTGCCCGACGGCACCGTGGTCTCCACCGACGACGGCATCCGCCGCGGCACCACCTACGAGAAGGTCTCCGAGCTCAAGCCGGTGTTCCGCCCCGACGGCACCGTGACCGCGGGCAACGCCTGCCCGCTCAACGACGGCGCCTCGGCCCTGGTCATCATGAGCGACACCAAGGCCGCCCAGCTGGGCATCACGCCGCTGGCCCGTATCGTGTCCACCGGCGTGACCGGCCTGAGCCCGGAGATCATGGGCCTGGGTCCGGTGGAGGCCTCCAGGCAGGCCCTGGCCCGCGCCAACATGTCCATCAACGACATCGACCTGGTCGAGATCAACGAGGCCTTCGCCGCCCAGGTGCTGCCCTCCGCCGACCAGCTGGGCATCGACATCGACTCCCAGCTCAACGTCAACGGCGGCGCCATCGCGCTCGGCCACCCCTTCGGCAGCACCGGCGCCCGTATCACCGGCACGCTGCTCAACGGCCTGCGGACCCACGACAAGACGTTCGGTCTGGAGACCATGTGCGTCGGTGGCGGCCAGGGCATGGCGGCCGTCTTCGAGCGCCTGAGCTAGACAGAGGCCTCACAGGGCTCCGTTCCGCCCACTCGGCGCCCTGGCTCCGAAGGACCCCGAACGTCCAGGCGTTCGGGGTCCTTCCCCGTTCACGGACGCCCACCCCCGACCAGGCGCCGGGGCACGAACGCACCTTTCCGACCCCTTTGTCTCCTGAACAACAGAAAACCCTCTGCTGGCCGGAACACGCGTCGCCTCTCGATCACCGCATCCTGTTCGGCTACGGTTCCCCTTCCGACGTGCGTTCCCGCACCGACAAGGTAAAAGCTGGTGACCAGGCCTTGTCCAAAAAGTGATCCTGATGCAGGGTCACAGGTAAGTGCCACAGCCAACGCGCTGCCGGAGGTGCCTATGTCGCTGACCCACTCGCCGGAGATCCACGCCAAGCTCATCGAACGTATCCCGGTCGTCACCGGCCGGGGACTCCACGAGTGGTTCGACGCCCTCGACAAGGGACCGGGGCTGCTTCGCTGCCAGGACCGGTCGAACTGGCTCGCCGACGAGTACGACCTGCCGCAGTGGTACGCGCAGGCCATCGTGACCGAACACGACCGCCGTCGCAGGAACCGCTCCATTCCCACTCCCCGTCCCGAAAAGGCCTGATCCGACCACCGCCGCGACCCGAGGAACACGACGAAGGGACCACCACCCGGACGGTACCCGGGTGGTGGTCCCTTCTCACGAAGCCGTGCCGTCGGTCGGGGACCGCTACTCGGCGAAGATCGACTTGATGATCCAGAGCAGGCGCAGGATCTCGATGTAGAGCCAGACCAGGGAGACGGTCAGGCCGAAGGCGAACTGCCAGGCGACCCGGTTGGGGAGTCCGGCGTTGAGCCCCTCCTCGATGCCGCGGAACTCCACGGCCAGGGTCAGGGCGGCCAGGACGACGAACACCAGGCCCACGAGCAGGCCCAGCGGGCTGGGCTCGCGCAGGCCGATGCCGCCCGCGATGAAGAAGCTCAGGACGAAGTTGACCAGCATCAGGGCGGCGGCGCCGAGCACCGCGTACGTGACGGCCTTGACGAAGCCGTCGGTCACCTTGATGATGCGGAACTTGTACAGGGCGAGCATCACGCCGAACACGGCCACGGTGCCGATCACCGCCTGGGTGACCAGCGTGCCCCCGGCACCGGCCTGACCGGTGTTGACCTCCAGGGTGTAGGCGAGGATGGCGGACAGACCGCCGACGAGCAGTCCCTCCAGCGCGGCGTAGGGCAGGATGGCCGCGGGGCTGGTGACCTGCTTGAAGGAGATGACCAGACCCAGGATCAGGCCGCCGATCGCGCCGATGAAGGTCAGTGCGATGGCCAGTCCGGGGGCGGCCCCGAACAGGAAGTAGTTGATGACGCCGAAGATCGCGACGACACCGAGCGTCATGCCGGTGCGCACGACGACGTCGTCGATGGTCATCGGCGGCTCGCCGACGCCTCCCATCGGGCCGCCGGGGTAGCCCTGCTGGGGGTATCCCTGCTGCCGGTACCCCTGCTGGGGATAGGGCTGACCGTAACCCTGCTGTGGGTACGGCTGCCCGTATCCCGGCTGGGCGTAGCCCTGCTGTTGACCGTAGCCCGGCTGACCGTGACCCTGCTGGGAATACCCGGCCGGTCCGGCCTGCTGGAGCGCCCGCTTGAGAACGGGGTTGGAACTCCGCATCCGCATGTCTCGTCAAGGCCCTTTCAATGCGTGGTTCACTGCCCACAAATTAACGCACGTGCCCCGCCCCGAGTTCCACCGGCCATGGTCACCGTTGGGAAACGGCCTGTACACGGGTGTGCGGACCGGGCCCGCAAGGGGGCGCCCCTCCCGAGGGAGGGCCCGAGGATCTCGGTTCCGGGCGCCCCTCCCCGAGCCTTCCGACGGCACTTGCTAACCACGGGTGAGAAGTGAGCGGGCGAAGAAGAGCATGTTCGCCGGACGTTCGGCCAGGCGTCGCATGTAGTACCCGTACCACTCGGTGCCGTAGGGGACGTACACACGCATCCGCCTGCCCTCGGCCGCCAGGCGCACCTGCTCGTTGTCTCGGATGCCGTAGAGCATCTGGTACTCGTGGTCGTCCGCGCCCCGACCGTTGGCCGCGGCCAGTTCACCGGCGATGGCGATCATGCGCGGATCGTGCGAGGCCACCATCGGGTAGCCCTCGCCCTCCATGAGGACGCGCAGTGCGCGCACGTACGCCCTGTCCACCTCCGCCTTGTCCCGGAAGGCCACCGACTCGGGCTCGTCGTAGGCGCCCTTGCACAGGCGCACGCGCGAGCCCGCTCCCCTCAGATCACGGCAGTCGGCCTCGGTCCGCCGCAGGTAGGCCTGGAGGACCGCGCCCACGGACGGGAAGTCCCGGCGCAGTTCGCGCAGGATGCCCAGGGTGGAGTCGGTGGTGGTGTGGTCCTCCATGTCCAGGGTCACCGTGGTACCGATCGCCTCCGCGGACTCGGCGATCCGCCGGGCGTTGTCCAGGGCGATCTTCTCGCCGTCGCGGTCCAGGAACTGCCCCACGGCCGACAGCTTGACCGACACCTCGGCACGCTCCCCCAGCCCGGCCTCGCCCAGCGCGGCCAGCAGGTCCTGGTAGGCGGTCACCGTGGCCGTGGCCTGGGCCTCGTCCGTGGTGTCCTCCCCCAGGAAGTCCAGGGTGACGTAGCGGTCCCGGGTCAGAGCCTCCACCACGGGAAGCGCCTCCGCCTGATTGGAGCCCGCGACGAACCGCTCGACCATCGCCCGGGTGGCGGGGGTGCGCTCCACGAGCCTGCGGCAGGTCTGCGACCTGGCGGCGAGCAACAGGGGTTTGCGAAGCATGGTGACCTCGAAGAAGACATGCGCGGACCGACCGTCCGGCGCGGGCGGGGTGCGACCGGGACGGACCCG
>CALGOD010000074.1 GCA_937957845.1 uncultured Nocardiopsis sp. | reverse complement strand
GCCCTGCATGGTGCCGGGTTCGGTGGGCAGCGCCCCGCAGGTGTGGATGCTGAAGACGTAGTCGGGGTCGGGGTTGACCGTCCATCCGGTGAAGATGAGGTCGTACTCGCCCGCGTAGAGGGCGTCGCTGAGCACACCCGGGTCGACGGTGAGGTTCTCGACCTCGATGCCGATGTCGGCGCGGCGCTCGACCAGGATCAGCCCGGTGTTGACGTTGTCCGGACGGTCCTGGTGGACGTGCATGCGCAGTTTGAGGCGGTCACCGTCGGGCGAGACGCGCACGCCGTCGTCGCCCCTGTCGTACCCGGCCTCGTCGAGCATGGCGTTGGCCGCGTCGGGGTCGAAGTCGAGGATGGCCTCCTCGCCCTGGGGAGCCCAGTGGAAGTCGGTGTAGCGGGGTGGGACGTATCCTCCCGCGGCCACGGCCTGGCCTCCGTGTCCCTTCTCCACGACCTCCTCGTTGTCGATCGCCATGACGATGGCCTGGCGCAGAGTGCGGTCGGCCAGGGCGGGATGGCCGTCACCGAACTCCTCCCCGTCCTGGGTCACCGCCCCGGGGTTGATGGTGAAGGCCTGGAAACGCTTGCCGTCGGCGTTGTTGACCTGGATGTCGCCCGTGGACTCCAGTGCGGAGGCCTGGGCCTGGGTGAGCTCGTAGACGAAGGAGACCTCGCCGCTGCGGAGGGCTTCGACGGCGGCGTCCTTCTCCGAGTAGTAGCGCAGGACGAGTTCGTCGAAACCGGGGGCGCCACGCCAGTGATCGGGGTTGGCCTCCAGGGTGATGGACCTGCCCCGATCGTGGCCGGTGAGGACGAAGGGACCGCTGCCCACGGTCGGGAAGTCCTCGTTGCCATAGTCGGAGAAGGCCTCGCCCTCCTCCTCCAGGATCGGCTCCCAGACGTGCCTGGGCACGATCGGGATGTTGAGGGCGGTCATGGTGGCTTGGGGCTCTTCCAGTTCGACGACGACGGTGTGGTCGTCCTCGGCGGTGACCGAATCGAAGCCGGAGACGTAGTTGCCGTTGGCGATGGCCGCGGTCTCGTTCTCCATCATCGTGGTGAAGGTCCACGCCACGTCGTCCGCGGTGAGGGGTTCGCCGTCGGTGAAGACCGCGTCGTCGCGCAGCCGGAAGGTCCAGGTGAGGCCGTCGTCGCTGGAGTCCCACGACTCGGCCAGCGAGGGCGCGGGCTTGCCCGTGTCGGGATCGACGGTGACCAGGGAGTCGTAGACATGGCGCAGGATGTTGGTGGTCACCGCGAGCTGTGCGGTGAAGGGGTTGAACGAGTCGACCTGCTGGGCGATGGCGATCGTGAGCGTGTCGCCGGTGCCGCCGTCCGCGGCGGCGGGGGTCGCGGACGTGCCGACGAGGGCCAACGCCGCCCCCGTGGCGCAGAGTCGTCGGATGAGGGTGCCGGAGAGAGGGTGGTGGGAGTTCATGTGCGGCCCCTGTCATCAGGATCGTGGGGTTCGGTGGCGCGCCACCCTGGGGTTGGTGGTTGTTTACCAATCACCGGCGACGACCGTCAACGACCTACGTGGAGCGCCGTGATATCGGTCCTCGAAATGGCACGAGAGTGCCCTGGGTGACGGCGGAGACCCCGCGTTGGCAGTGAATGCCGCACTCCGCTACGGTTCCGCCCATGATGGGGCACTCGCACGCCTTGAGTGGCGTGGTCGGCTGGATGGCGGTCGTTCCGCTGGTCCAGGGCAGGGAATTTCTCGGACTCAGCTTTCACCTGGGCCCCGGTGAGATCATCGCCGGTTCCCTGGTCTGCGCCGGCGCGGCCCTGCTGCCCGACCTGGACCACAAGAGCGCGACGGTGACCAAGACCTACGGCAAGGTCACCGAAACGCTGAGCGGCATGCTCGGCTTCCTTTTCGGCGGGCACCGGATGGGGACCCACTCGTTCTTCTTCGCCGTGCTCATGGGCGTGCTCGTCCAGCTGCTGGCGCTGTGGTCGGAGATGGCCGTCCAGGTCTTCGTGTTCCTGCTCATCGGCATCGCGCTGCAGGGACTGGGTTTCGGCCTGGACAAGAACCGTGTCGCCTCGGGGGTCATCAACGCGATGGCCACGGCCGGGATCACGCTCGCCCTGTACACGGCGGGCGTGAACTACAGCTGGCTGGGCCTCGCGGTGGCCTTCGGCGTGATGCTGCACTTCTTCGGCGACATGGTCACCAAGATGGGCGTCCCCCTTTTCTGGCCCTTCTACAAGAAGCGTCTCGGCCAGGGGAAGGGCTTCGCCACGGACGGTCCCGTGGAGAAGAAACTGGTCACCCCCCTGCTCACCACGGGTGTGATCGTGGGAGCGCTCTACCTGTTCGACTGGCCCACCCTCCTGCCCGAGTACTGACCTGCCCGAGTGCTGAGGGGTCGGCCCGAGCCGTCACCGTCGACGCCGGGGCCCTGTCCCCGGCGACCCGCCCCGGGGACGCCGTCGGCGCCCTGGGGCACGAGGCGTCAGGACGCACGGGTCCGGGCCGGTGGGTCTTCGTGATCCCTCGCGTCCGGTGGGACCCGACCGAGGGCCCTCCGACGCCGACAGGCGTCGACCAAGAGCCGGGAGGGCCGTTCCGACGCTCTCGCCTCCCTTTCCTCCAAGGTGGCGCCGAAAGCCCCGCGGAGGCTGCTCTAGGGTGGCGACGTGACTCGATCCTCAGAGGGCCTGACCCCACAGTCGCACGCCTACCTCGTCATCCGCACGCCTACATCGTCGACCACGACCCTTCCCCTTCTTCCAAGGTGGTGCTGGAAGCCCCGCGGAGGCTGCTCTAGGGTGGCGACGTGACTCGATCCTCAGAGGGCCTTACCCCACAGCTGCACGCCTACATCGTCGACCACAGCGCACCGGTCGACTCCGTCCTGACCGACCTCGTGGAGGAGACGGCGAGGCTCTTCCCCGACCACAAGGGAATGCAGATCGGCCCGGAGCAGGGTGCCTTCACCACACTGCTCACCCGTATCTGCGGCGCCCGCGAGATCGTGGAGGTCGGCACCTTCACCGGGTACTCCTCCATCTGTTTCGCCCGCGGGCTGCCCGACGACGGCCGGCTGTTGGCCCTGGACATCAGCGACGAGTGGACCTCCGTCGCCCGCCGCTACTGGGAGCGCGCCGGAGTGGCCGACAAGATCACCCTCCGGCTCGGTCCCGCCCTGGACTCCCTGCGTGAGCTTCCCCGTGAGCCCCGGTTCGACCTCGCCTTCCTGGACGCCGACAAGGAGGGCTACGTCGACTACTGGGAGGAACTGGTCCCCCGTGTCCGTCCGGGCGGCCTGATCCTGGCCGACAACACCCTCTCCCACGGGCGGGTGGTGGACACGACCAACACCTCCCCGTCGGTGCAGGGCATCCGTGACTTCAACCGCCGTCTGGTGGAGGACGACCGCGTCACCCAGGTCCTGCTGCCCATCGGCGACGGCCTCACCCTCGCCCGCAAGAACTGATCCCCTCAAGGGAGAGGATCTCCACAGGAGGAGGTTTTCCCGGACGGGGCGGCCCCGCCTTCGGTAATGTCCGGTGCCATGCGTCTGCTGCACACCTCGGACTGGCACCTGGGTCGCTCCTTCCACCGGGAGAACCTCCTCGACGCCCAGGCCGCCTTCCTCGACCATCTCGTCGACACCATCCGCGAGCACCGGATCGACGTCGTGGTCGTGGCCGGTGACCTCTACGACCGCGCACTGCCCCCGGTGGACGCCGTGCGCCTGTTCGACCGTGCGCTCGGCCGTATCCGCGCCACCGGTGCCCGCGCCGTCCTGATCAGCGGCAACCACGACTCCATGACCCGGATGTCCTTCGCCTCGGGCCTGATCGACGCCTCCGGCGTCCATCTGCGCAGCTCCCTGGACGGGATCGACACCCCCGTCGTCATCGACGACGAACACGGCCCCGTCGCCTTCTACTGCCTCCCCTACCTCGAACCGGAGATCGCCCGCCACCACTGGGACCTCCCCGAACGCGGACACACCGCTGCGGTCGGGTACGCCATGGACCTGGTCCGCGCCGACCTCTCCCGGCGCCCCGACACCCGTGCGGTGGTGCTGTCCCACGCCTTCGTCACGGGCGGCGAACCCTCCGACAGCGAACGCGACATCTCCGTGGGCGGCGCCTCGCACGTGCCGGTCTCGGTCTACGACGGGGTCGACTATGTCGCCCTGGGTCACCTGCACGGGCGCCAGACCATCACCCCGTCCGTGCGTTACTCGGGCAGCCCACTGGCCTACTCCTTCTCCGAGGAGCACCACACCAAGGGCTACTGGGTGGTGGACCTGGACGGCGACGGCCTGGCGGGGACCGAGTTCGTCCAGGCCCCGGTCCCCCGCCCGCTCGCCCGTGTCCGCGGCCGGATCGAGGACCTGCTCACCCGCCCCGAGTGGGAGGCCTACGCCGGCCACTGGCTGCAGGTGACCCTCACCGACGCGCGCCGTCCCGCCCACCCCATGGACCGGCTGCGCGAACGCTTCCCCCACACCCTGGTCCTGGAGTTCGCCCCCGAGGGTGGCTCCCCCGACACCCGTCCGGTCACCACCCCCGTCGCCGACCGCAGTGAGCGTCAGGTGGTCGGCGACTTCATCGCCTGGGCCCGTGGCACCCCCGCCACTCCCGAGGAGGAGGCCCTGGTGAACACCGCGGTCGAGCAGGTACGGCTTCAGGAGAGGACGCGCTGATGCGACTGCACACCCTCACCATCGAGGCGTTCGGTCCCTTCGCCGGCACCGAGAAGGTGGATTTCGACCGCCTCAGCGCCGGCGGTCTCTTCCTGATCCACGGCCCCACCGGCGCGGGAAAGACCTCCGTGCTGGACGCGGTGTGCTTCGCCCTGTACGGCAACGTGCCGGGCGCCCGTGGCAAGGACCGTTCCCCCAAGAGCGATCACGCCCCCTTGGACCGTCTTCCCCGGATCACCCTGGAGTTCACCGTCGGGGGCCGTCGCGTGCGTATCGAGCGCAGCCCTCGCTGGGAGCGGCCCAAGAAGCGCGGGACCGGTACGAGGGTCGAGAACGCCAAGGTGCTCGTCCAGGAGCGGGTCGACGGCCGTTGGGAGGGGGTGACCAACCGTCCCGACGAGGCGGGGCAGTTCGTCGGCGACCTGGTCGGGCTGACCCTCGAACAGTTCTGCCAGACCGCCATGCTCCCCCAGGGTGACTTCGCCCGTTTCCTGCGTGCCAGGTCCGACGAACGCCGCGACTCCCTGGAGCGGATCTTCAACACCCGGGTGTTCCGCGACGTGGAGGAGTGGTTCAAGGAACACACCAACGGACTGCGCCACGAGGTGGAGGCCTCCGAGGAGGAGGTGCGCGCGGTCGCCGCGCGGATCGCCGAGGTCGGCCGCTCCACGGCCCCCGAGCCGCCCGAGGAGCTGTCCGCCTGGGCCACGGAGCTGGCCTTGGTCACCTCCGCGACCGCGCGGGACGCGGAGTCCGTGGCCGCCGGGTTCACCGAGGCCAGGGAGAGCGCGCAGCGGGCCCTGGCCGAGGGCCGGGATCTGCGTGACCGTCAGGAACGGCTGGCCTCCGCCCGCCGACACCGTGCCCGGCTCGCCGAGCACACCGCGTGGCGGGCGGAGATCGACGCCAGGCTGGAGGCCGCCGAGCGCGCCGAGTCCGTCCTGCCGTTCCTGCGTGCCCGCGACAGTCGACGCACAGAGGCGGACAAGTGCGAACTGACCGTCGTCGAGCGTCTGTCCCTGGTCGGCGGGATCACCGGTGTCGACACCGCCGCGCTGTCGCCGACCGACACCACCGACCGGTCACCACAGGAGGTGCTGCGCGAGGCCGAACGGGAGCGTCGCGACGAACTGGCGCGGTTGGACGTCCTGCGGGGGGAGGCCGAACGCTGCCGGACCCTGGGGCGTTCCGTCACCACCCTGACAGGACGTCTCGCCGACCTTCGCGGGCAACTGGAGCGCCGGCGTGAACTGGCCGCCGAGCTCCCCCTCCGACTGGAGCGACTGACCGACGAGTCGCGCGGGGCGCGGGAGCGGGCCGCGCAGACGGAGTCGGCCGAGGCCGCTCTGGCCGCCGCCCTGCGACGTCGGGACGCGATCACGGAGCACGAACGTCTGAGCCGGGAACTGGAGACGGCGGAGCGACTGCGGCGTACGGCCGTGGACGAGGCCCAGGCCGCACGCGACCGCGCACTCGAACTGCGCGAACGCCGGATCACCCACATGGCCGCCGAACTGGCGGCCGGTCTCACCGCGGGTGAGGCGTGCGCGGTGTGCGGGTCGGTGGAGCATCCCCTTCCCGCCCGCCCTTCCGGTCAGGGCCTGGTCTCCGCCGAGGAGGAAGAGCGGGCCCGGGAGGCCGCCGACGCCGCGACGGCCCGCCGCACCGAGGCGGAGAACACCGTGGTGGCGCTGCGCGAGAAGCTCTCGGCGGCCCACGAGCGCGCCGAGGGCCACACCGCCGACACCGTCCGCGAGGAGGTGGAGGCCCGCAGCGACGCGCTGGCGCGTGCCCGTGCCGCCGCCGAGGAGGTCCTGCGGCTGGAGGAGGCCCTGGAACAGGCCGCCGCGGAGCTGGAGCGGGCCCGCTCACGCGAGAACGAGTTGTCCCGCCAGGAGGTCCGGCTGATGACCGACCTGGACAACTCCGTCCGCGAACACGAGCGGCTGACCGCGCTGTTGGACCAGGCGCGTGGAGACGACGCCGGGCTGAACGAGCGGATCACCAGACTC
>CALGOD010000073.1 GCA_937957845.1 uncultured Nocardiopsis sp. | reverse complement strand
CCGTGTCCATGTCACCGAACAGGCCCTCCCCGCCTCCCTCCTCGCCGAGGTGGGAGATGGTGTTGGTCAGTACGGTGCCCACCTCGGGCGGTTGGATGTCCCATGCCGTCACGCGGTCCTCCTACTGTTCGTCACGGGCGGTGCGGGGGCCGAAGGCCTCGGGACGGAAGAGCTCCGCCTCACCGGGGTCGACGGGGCCGGTCCCGGATCCGGAGGTGTTCTGGGCCTGGACGACCTCGATGGTGTGGAGCAACCTGTCCAGGGAGGAACGGACCCGGGCGAAGTCGGTGCGGGCACGCAGGCGCATGTACTCCGAGGCGGCCTGGACGCGGGGGCCGACGGGAAGCGCCGGCGCCTCGATCGCGGGTGCGTGGGCTGCTTCTGGGGTCGGTTCGTCGGGGGAGGGGGTCTCTCCGTCGTGGGCGGGGTCCACGATCTCGAACTTCACCGGGGTTCCTCGTTCTAGGGGCTCTGTTCCGCTGCGCACCGAAAGCACTTCTTGACGCGGAGTGTCTGATGTTAGAGGAAACCCTATGGTTGCGACCTTTCAGGGTTTTCGGTGTGAGAAACACCGCCTGCGGCGGCCCGATGGCCGCAATCGGCCACGACCCGCGCACGCGCATGAGGAGGGGGCGGAACCGTTCGGCTCCGCCCCCTCCTCCTACGCCGTGGTCACGGGCGCCCCGGGCTCTCGGGACACGGGGAACCCGATGGGCCGCTCATCCGGCGTGCTGGTCGCCCGGACTCTGTCCGCTCCGCCTGGCCCGCTCCGCCTCGGCGTCCATCTCCTGGGCACGGACCTGGTTCCTGCGGTACTCGTCCTGCGAGACCTCGGGCAGGATGCCCTCCTGCCGCAGAACCGGCTCCTCGCCCTGCACGGGCCTGTCGGGATCGATGGGCTCGGTCTCGTCCACGGGCATGGGACGGTTCTCCCCCACGGGACGGACGGTCGCCTCCGACGGCCGGGCCATGGGCACCGACGGGTTCGGGCTCACCGCCCGCCTGCTCAGGGTGGCCGAACGTCCCACACTGCGCAGGAGGGTGATGATCGCCAGCCCCGTGACCAGGTTGATCACCGCCGTGGCGACCTGGCTGGACGTGTCGGCGGCCTCCGAGAACGGGGAGACGGCGGCGATGGCGGTCGCCAGACCCAGGATCCATCCGAAGAACTTCAGGGCCCGGGGCGCACTGAGCAGCAGCAGGTGCATCAGACCGGTGGCCAGGAGGGCGGCCACCGCGGCCATGAGGGCGTACATCACGGTGCCCGCGTCGCCCAGGTTGCCCGCCTCCTCCGGAGCGAGCACCGGGACGCCGAACACTCCACGAAAGACCAGCGTGCCCGCGAAGACCACCAGCGCCGCGACGACGGCCGTGGCAAGTCCCCCCGACCACAGCCGCGTGGTGTTGACGGGTCGTTCACTTCCTATCTCGGTCATTACCAGTACCCCCAGATACTGTGTCAACGCCGCTACTACCCCGCATCCACCCATGTACTACGGGTAACCGGGAAAACCCGCGTGTTCGCAGGTCATCCCCCACGCCCCGACACACCGCCGAAAAGCTTCGGCCACGCACGCCCCTCAGCCGCGGGCGCACGTTCCGGTGGAACGCACATGGAACACTGGAGGCATGTCTCACTTCGCGCACGCCCGCGTCGACCTCGACGCGATCTCCGACAACGCGCGGCTGCTCCGAGAGCGCGCCGGCGGCACCCCGTTCATGGGGGTGGTCAAGGCCGACGGCTACGGGCACGGCGTGATCCCCGCCGCTCGCGCCCTGATGGCGGGCGGCGCGACCTGGCTGGGCACCGCCCTCATCCGCGAGGCCCTCGAACTGCGCCGGGCCGGGATCACCCTTCCCGTCCTGGCCTGGATCATCCCGCCCGGCGAACCCGTCGCCGAGGCCATCGAGGCCGACATCGACCTCGGCGTGAGCGACCGCGCGGTCCTGGACGCGGTGATCGCCGAGGCCGAACGCCTGGGCCGCACCGCGCGCGTCCAACTCAAGGCCGACACCGGCCTGAACCGTGGAGGTGTCTCTCCGGCCGACTGGCGTGCGCTGGTGGAGGCCGCGGCCCGCGCCGAGGACGAGGGGCGCGTGCGCGTCTCCGGTGTGTGGTCGCACTTCGCCTGCTCCGACGAACCCGGACACCCCTCCATCGCCCTCCAGCTCTCGCAGTTCCACGAGGCGTTGGAGGTGGCGGACAAGGTGGGCCTGAACCCCGAGGTCAGGCACATCGCCAACTCCGCGGCGCTGCTCACCATCCCCGAGGCCAGGTTCGACCTGGTGCGCGGTGGAATCGCGAGCTACGGCCTGTGCCCCATCCCCGGCCTCACCGTGCCCGGACTGCGGCCCGCCATGACCCTGTACTCCCGCATCGCCCTGACCAAGCGGGTCCCGCCCGGGAGCGGAGTCTCCTACGGCCACCGCTACGTCACCGACAAGGAGACCACCCTCGCCCTGGTGCCGCTCGGCTACGCCGACGGTGTGCCCCGCGCGGCAAGCAACAAGGGCCCGGTCCTGCTCGGTGGGCGTTCCCGTGTCATCGCGGGAACGGTCTGCATGGACCAGTTCGTCCTGGACGTCGGCGACGACGAGATCAGGGCCGGAGACCACGCGGTGCTGTTCGGAGACCCGACGGAGCACCCGGACACCCCGACCGCCGAGGACTGGGCCCGGATCCTGGACACCATCCCCTACGAGATCGTCACCCGGGTGGGCCCCCGGGTCCCACGCGAATACGTCGGAGCCCTGGCCTGAGAAGCCACGGGAGAGGGCACAGCCGCACCGGCTCCGACATGTGTCCGAGCGGTCTGCGGGATCCGGTCACGGACCCGCCCCGATCCGCCTAACCTGGACGGAGGGGGCGTTCCACGGAACGCCGGCCCCGGGCGCGCCCCGACCCGGCGCGGCCACGACCGACCCACCACACCCGACACGAGCAGCGAGCCGATGACAGACGCGACAGCAACCACTCCAGGCGCGTTCACCGTCGGCGAGGTCACTGCCGCCACCGACGACGCCATGCGCGCCCTCGGCCGCGACCTCGCCGCCCTCGCCAGACCCGGCGACCTGCTGATCCTGTCCGGGCCGCTCGGCGCGGGCAAGACCACCCTCACCCAGGGCCTGGGCGAAGGACTCGGCGTGCGCGGAGCGATCACCTCACCGACCTTCGTCATCTCCCGGATCCACCCGTCCCTGACCGGCGGCCCCGCCCTGGTGCACGTGGACGCCTACCGGCTCGGCGGCGCCGACGAGATCGACGACATCGACCTGGACATGACCCTCGCCGACTCCGTCACCGTGGTCGAGTGGGGCGAGGGCGTGGCCGAGGGGCTGGCCGAAGAGCGGCTGGAGATCCGCATCGAACGCCACCCCGACGACACCCGCACGGTCCACCTGCGCGCCATCGGCGCCCGCTGGGCCGGCATCGACCTGCCCGGCACCGCGACCGGGCGTGGATAGGCGGTATCCCCGTGCTGCTCCTGGCCTTCGACACCGCCACCCCGGCGGTCACCGTCGCCGTCGGTGAGAGCGGTCCCGACGGCTCCTTCACCCTGCGCGCCGCAGCCGGCTCCGTGGACGCCCGCCGCCACGGCGAACTGCTCAGCCCCACGATCGTGCGCGTCACCGAGGAGGCCGGGATCACCCTGGCCGACCTCGACCACATCGCGGTCGGCATCGGCCCAGGCCCCTACACCGGACTGCGGGTGGGACTGGCCACCGCCCACGCCCTGGCCGACGCCCTCGGCATCCCCTGCCACGGCGTCACCACCCTGGACGCCCTGGCCTTCGCCACCGGACGCGCCGCACCCTTCGTCGCCATGACCGACGCCCGCCGCAAAGAAGTGTTCTGGGCCCGCTACGACGACCACCTCACCCGCGTGGGGGAGGTGGCCGTGGACCGGCCCGCCGAACTGGACACCGGCGGCCTTCCCCTGGTCGGCGACGGTGCCCGCATGTACGCCGACGTCCTGGGCGCCGGCCCGGACTCCCCCGAGCCGCTGCACCCGGACGCCGCGGCCATGGCCGAACTGGCCCTGCTGCGCCTGCACCGAGGAGAGAAACTCCCCGACCCCCAGCCGCTCTACCTGCGCCGTCCGGACGCGGTGGAACCCGGAGCCCCGAAGAAGGTGCGCCAATGGGTGAAGTAGTGACCGGACGGGCCGAAGCGCCGGACGTGCGGCTGCGTGAGATGACGATGGACGACGTTCCGGGTGTCATGGCGCTGGAACGGACCCTGTTCCCGCTCGACGCCTGGACCGAGGGCATGCTCATCGGTGAACTGGCCGAGCCCACCCGCCACTACGTGGTGGCCGAGTCCGACGACGCGATCGTGGGGTACGCCGGGCTGCGGTTCGTCCCGCCCGAGGGCGACGTGCAGACCATGGCCGTCGACGAACGGGTCTGGGGCAAGGGTGTGGGCAGCGCGCTGCTCACCGAACTGCTCGACCAGGCGGAGAAGCGCGGCGTCACCCACATGTTCCTGGAGGTGCGCTCGGACAACCCGCGCGCACAGAAGCTCTACGGCCGGTTCGGTTTCGTGCAGATCGGTGTACGCCGCGGCTACTACAACGGGGCGGACGCGCTCGTGATGCGGCGCGTCGCCGGGGGAGGAGACCATGAGTGACCTGCCTCTGGTCATGGGGATCGAGACGTCCTGTGACGAGACCGGCGTGGCCCTGGTGCGTGGCTGCGAACTGCTCGGCGACGCCGTCGCCTCCAGCGTGGACCAGCACGTGCGCTTCGGCGGCGTGGTACCCGAGGTGGCCAGCCGCGCGCACCTGGAGGCGATGACTCCCACCGTCCACCGGGCGCTGGAACAGGCCGGGGCAAAGCTCTCCGACGTCGACGCCATCGCGGTGACCGCCGGCCCCGGTCTGGCGGGCGCCCTGCTCGTGGGCGTGTCCGCGGCCAAGGCCTACGCCATGGCCCTGGGCAAGCCGCTCTACGGGGTGAACCACCTGGTGGGTCACGTGGCCGTGGACCAGTTGGAGCACGGCCCGCTGCCCAAACCCACAATCGCCCTGCTGGTCTCGGGAGGGCACACGTCGCTGTTGCAGGTCAACGACCTGGCCACCGACGTGGTCTCGCTCGGCGACACCGTGGACGACGCGGCGGGGGAGGCCTACGACAAGGTGGCGCGTCTGCTGGACCTGCCATACCCGGGCGGACCTCCCATCGACAAGGCTGCCCAGCGGGGTGACTCCAAGGGGATCCGATTCCCGCGCGGCAAGTGGGGCGACGGCACCTACGACTTCTCGTTCTCCGGACTGAAGACGGCCGTGGCCCGCCACGTGGAGGACGCCGAGCGCAGGGGAGACCCCTTGGTGGTCGACGACATCGCCGCAGCCTTCCAGGAGTCGGTGGTGGACGTGCTCACCCGCAAGGCCGTGGACGCCTGCGTGGAGCACGGGGTGGGAACCCTGGTCATCAGCGGCGGGGTCGCGGCCAACTCCGCACTGCGCGCCCTGGCCGAGGAGCGCTGTCGCGAGGCGGGTGTGGAGCTGCGCGTGCCGCGCCCGCGCCTGTGCACCGACAACGGCGCGATGATCGCCGCGCTGGGCGCCGAGGTGGTGGCGGCGGGACTGCCCGCGTCGCCGCTGGACCTGGCCACCGACACGTCCCTGCCGGTGAACTCGCCCCTGGCGGTGTGAGGAACGGAGCGTGAACGCGTACGGGGGTGGGAGGCAGCTGCTTCCCACCCCCGTACGGTTCCTGTGCCCGGTGTCAGTCGAAGAGTTCTTCGGGACTGTCGATCTTGGCGGCTTTTTGGATCCAGGTCCTGAGGGTGATGAGGTCGTCGCAGGATGTGATGCGGTGGCGGATCTCATCGGGGACTTCGAAGCCTCGGGCGGTGAGGACGAGGATGACGTTGCCGGCGGCTTCTTCCTCGCGGCCTTCTTCGCGGCCGATGCCGACGTACGTGCGGGCGAAGTCGCTCTGCCATTCCCAGGTGTCCACGGACATCAGGTCCTCCAGGTATTTCCGGGCCTCCTCGGAGCGCCCGGCCAGTACGTAGTCATAGTAGAACGCACGGCGGTCGGAGGACACGGCATTCAGAGCCTCCATCACCGTGTCCAACGTGCGTAGATCGTGGTCGCCGTGGGCCTTGGCGGAGAGCACCGCCAGCTCCGGCATGTCCCGGGCCTGCTCTGGATCGGTGACCACCGGTATCTCCGAGGGGCCCACGGCAGCGGAGCTTTCCGCGGACGGTAGAGCACCTGTTGTCAGTACAGACAGAGCACTGGAATCCTTCAAGGACTCCAAGGAGGAAGTATGGCTCAGTTGAAGTGGGCGACTTCGAGGACCGTGGTGGAAAAATATGTATCCCGGTTCCAGGTGAGGCAAGGACTGGGTCCGATTTTCTGGAAAGCTTAGCATCAACTTATGGAGTGCGATCTGATATGACTGAGTAGCTCCAGTAAACTGAAGAATGAATAAGGCCTCGGAGCGGGCAGGTTTCGGCGACTATGGGTTGGGAGGTTCATTGGAAATGAAAAATAAGTATATTATTTTAGGCGGGGCGATTCTTTTTTCTGCTTCCATGTTGGTATCTTTGGGATATTTTTATCTCTATGATTCTCGGGTTGAGCTGGAAGAAGTAGATTTTTCTGACCGGATGTCCTTTATTTCTTCTGTGGACGGTGTTGGTTGGAGTTGGGATCCGCCTGAG
>CALGOD010000072.1 GCA_937957845.1 uncultured Nocardiopsis sp. | reverse complement strand
CTGGGCGGTGAAGCCATGGCCCTCGTCGGCGAACTCCAGCAGCGCGTACGGCACCTCGTGTGCCGCCAGTGCGGTCGCCATGGACCTGGCCTGCTCGGGGGGTACCACCGTGTCCGCCAGGCCTTGGAGGAGCAGCACCGGCGCGTTGATCTCCCCGGCCCGATCGACGGGTGAACGCTCGCGGTAGCGCTCCGTGAACCCCGGCAGTGGCCCCACCAGGGAGTCCAGGAACCGTGACTCGAAGTCATGCGTGGTCTCGCTGAAGCCCAGCAGGTCGGTGACTCCGAACAGGGACACCCCGCACGCGAACGTGTCGCCGGTCAGCGCCATCAGCGCCGTGTAGCCGCCCGCGCTCGGTCCGCGAACGGCCAGTCTCTCCGGGTCGGCGAGGCCCTGCTCCACCAGGGCCCGTGCGGCGGCCACGCAGTCCTCCACGTCCACCACGCCCCACTCCTGGTGCAGGCGTTTGCGGTACGAGCGTCCGTATCCGGTGGAGCCGCCGTAGTTGACGTCCACCACACCGATGCCGCGGCTGGTGAAGTAGGCCTTGGCCAGGTCGAACCCCAGCGTGCAGGCCGACACCGGGCCACCGTGGGCCCACACCACGTAGGGCGCGGGCCCTTGTGGGTCGACGTCGGGATGGGTCGGGGGGTAGACGTTGGCGTACACCGGCCTGCCGTACCGTCCCGGCAGGGTCTCCTGGCGGGGGATCGGCAGGTAGGCGGGGTCGGGTACCTTCTCGGCGGACCGTCGTAGGACCTCCACCCCTCCGGTGTCGGGGTCCAGCCGTACCAGGCACGGGGGCTCGGTGGGGGAGGAGGCCACCCCGACCACCGTGCGTCCGTCGGTGTCCAACATCGACCACGTGGTCAGGTCGGTGCGCAGCGGTGTCAGGTCCAGGGTGTCGGGATCGTACACGCTCGGGGTCATGTTCGCGTGGCCGTGCAGGGTCACGAGACGACCCGAGTCCAGTACACAGAACGACCGTGCGCCCAGGCGTCCGGGAGAGGCGTGGAACTCCTCCTCGGCCGGGTACAGCGCGATGGCCTGTCCGATCAGCCCGGCCTGGTACAGGTTCCACCAGCCGGGCCAGTCGGAGGCCACGTACAGTGACGATTCGTCCGCCCAGACGGGGGAGACCACCGACTCGTCGACTCCGCCCTTGAGCGTGTACTCACCGGTGAGCCCGGACTCCTCCAGAGTCCCCACCCGCAGTTCGCTGCCGTCCCAGGGCATCCGGGGGTGGTTCCAGCGCACGTAGGCCAGACGGCCGCCGTCCGGGGAGGGCGTGGGGGAGGCGTAGAAGTCCGCGCCCGAGACCAGTTCGCGCACCGCGGCCGCGTTCTGCGCGGCCCGGCCCGACAGTGGTACCGACACGATCGAGCGGCGGACGGCGCCGTCGGAGTGCTGTTCGCGTACACAGAGCACCGCGCGTCCGTCCGGGCTGAGCGCGGGATCGGCGTAGCGCGAGGCCGCGCCGTCGTCGGGGGTGAGTGGTACGGGTTCCCGGGAGCCGCGCTCCAACAGGTAGAGGCGTTGGTCGGCGGCGGAGGAGAAGACCACGCCCATGCGGGTGATGGCCTTGTCGTCGCGGCGGGGGACGGGCAGGTAGGAGCGTCCCCCGTACTCGTGCACCCGGGTGTTCGCGCTCCAGGGGGAGGGCAGCAGGTCGGTCACCGTTCCGTCGGGGTCGCGCCGCATGAGGGTGGTGCGCCCCTCCTCCGGGAGGCTCTCCTCCCACCAGACCTCCTCGTCCACGACGGAGGGGAAGGAGATCCGCCGCACCCCTCGGGTGACGTCATCTGCGCTGATGGGCGAGGGCCAGGAGCCATGGGGACTCGACAGTTCAGACATGTCCGCTCAGGGTGGGTCGTGGGTTCACTTCGATGACATATCGACCTTAGCCCTCGCCCGCTCCCCTGTGCAGTACCCGAGGACACGGCGCCGGTCCGTACCCATG